>NZ_VDFO01000022.1:0-49297 GCF_009600995.1 Companilactobacillus halodurans
TCTTGCATCAAGACGAAAAACCTCTTTCATTGTTTGTGGAGAACTCCAATGATACCTGATTTTTTCGTCTTGGTGTTTTTATTTTGGAATTTTATTGAAAGTGGCTAACTTGATTATAAAATTCGCCCAAATTAATGATTTCTAAAATTATTCATCGAAATTATACCGTTATTTAGAAATCTTAGTTGTTTTTGAAAGCAAAAAAAGCTACTAATACAGTAGCTCTTTTAGATTTACTTAGTACCAAAGACACGGTCGTAAATGTCAACGCCAAAGCTGGTTTTCAATGGTGACCCTTTTAATAATTTGAAATTTCGATGACCATTTTCGTCACGTTCTGGCCGTAAGAATATCGGTTCGATGTCAGAATTCAATTGCAGCATCTTGGAAAATTCAAATTGATGAGTGACTGAAATAACTGTCACGCCACTGTTTACCAAACCGGAAACTACTTGAGCGTTGATTTGTGATCCTTCATGTTCATTAGTTGAAGAAAATGATTCATTCATCAGAATCAAAGTTTTGTCGTGAATAGCTTGGACAATGTTAGACATTCGCAAGAGTTCATTGTCTAACTTGCCACTAGTTAAGCCAGTATCTTCTTCACGTTTGAAGTGGGTAAAGATTTCATCGAATAAAGGAGCTTGAAAACTATCGGCAAAGACATACATTCCCGAATCCATCATCAATTGAGCTTGTCCCAAGCTTCTTAAAGTAGTTGTTTTGCCACCTTGATTAGTTCCCGAAATAATAACAAGTTTTAAATCGTTGCCCGACAAATCATTACCGACCACTTTAGTATCATCATCGGCACTGACGAGTAAAACGACATTCTTCAAGCCAGTTACTCGTGTATTTGCGGCAACCTTTGGGTAGGTGAGGTTGATTTTTGAAAGGGATCTTTGCAAACGTACGGTTCCAATTAAAAAGCCAACTTGAAATTTTAATTCGTTAAAAAACTTTTCTAATTCGTATTTTGTATTAACGACTTTAGTAGCTAAATTGAAATCTGCGATATTGTCGTAATGGCCAAGGGCGTTGCTGCTGTCATCGTCACGCTCAGCAATAACGAATTTGGCCTCTCTTTTTTCAAAATGTGTTTTGACAGAATCCATCATGCCACTGAATTTGCCGGTCTTCTTAGTAAAATCTAAATCAGAGACATCGCTGCCAAAGTTTTTATTCAATTTGACTGGGAAGCTATAAGTATTATTAGTGACGATGATATCAATCAATTCGTGCATTTGAGCCAATGATTGTTTAGAAAAGACTTTATCCAAACGTTTGAAAAAATTAATGAAATTGTCTGATTCCCAATCGGTATCATTGAAGGCTTTGACCTCATCGAGATAATTCAAGTAAATGTCGATTTGGCGGGCGAAGCTGTGCAATTTATAAGAAGCAGAACCGGAATCTAAAGTCCAAAATTCACTCCGGACGGTTTTGATAGTCTCAAGGATTAATTGGTACAAGTCGTGAATTTCTTGAGGATGATTTACAGCATCTTGGACAGCAGCCTGGCGATAAACGATATCTGATTCCGTTTTTAAGGGCGTGAACCAAATTTTTAAGATTGTTTGTTTCAGAAATTTATCATGGTCAGACATAGTTTCTAAAATTGGCTGCAATTCTAAGTCTTCAACGACATTCTCTTGTAGATCAGTTAATTTGAATTCCGACAAATCTAAGTCGTCAGGTGAAATCAATGTAGTTTTCATTGTGATAGCTTCCCTTCGATATTATCTTGGCTCAGGTGATATTTATTCAACAAAATATCGGTGTAAGCTTTGCCATTCAGTTCCTCAGGAATGACTTTAAAAGTTCTTTTGGCGTCAGCTGTTACTTGGCTCATCAGGGGTTGAACTTGTGGCAAGGTTCCTAAAGATTCCAAAAAAGTAACATAAATCCCGCTAGCATGTCGTTTATCAAGTTCTTTAACAACTCTGGTACCAAGTTTTGTTGCATCTTCTTCAGAAGTAGAGGAGAACAATTCATTGAGGATAACGAAACTATTCTGGTCGACTTTTTGAATGATCTGGTGGATTCGCTCAACGTCAGTTTCCAAAAGACCGCTGAGTTTGTTGCTGGATTCTTGGCGATCGAAATGGGTGAAGATTGACTGGCGAGTTCTGATTTTGGCCGAGGTTCCAGCAATCGCAATGCCTAATCTAGCTAGGTAAAAAATTTGTCCGACCATGCGGGCGTAAGTAGTTTTACCCCCTTGATTGGGACCAGAAATGACTAAGAAAGGTTTTTTCGGATTGATTTCTACTTGATTAGTAACAATTGTTTGCGTGGAAGTGAATTGCTTGAGCGCTAAACCAAAGTCAAAACTGTTATCGATACGTTTGCTGCCAGATTTAACTAGTATAGGAAGCGTGAAAGCGAGATGGCCAATTTTTTCAACCGTTAGTTCAGCTTTTTGCCAAGCTAAAAAGAAGGTCAGCTCTTTAACGATTTTTTCAATCAATTCATCATGATAAGTAGCATATTTTTGATAGAATTGGTTCATTTCTGCAAATTGGTCAGGATACAACTTGACTAACTCGGTGATGATTGAGACTTGCAGGTTGTTCATATTGTAAGAGCCATAAATGTCGTCCATCTTCACTGGTTTGGTGAGGTCCTTTTGATGATTGAAGATTGGAGTAAAAATCTCTTCAAAACGACTATCCATGCTTTCTTTGGGTTCGGGAGAAGCTTCAACAGTTACATTGCGGCCATTGAGATACAACCGATAATAAATATCGTTGAAATCATGATTGATGTTTTTGATATCTTTTTTGATTGCCAAGATTTTTTCGGAATTTTCATATTCTTCTAGGTAGTCGATAAATTTAACCAGGCCTTTGGAATCAAGCGATAGGTCTTGTAAGTTAAGAATTAAAGAATGAATCGCATTTAATTCGTCATCTAAAATGTTGACTAATTTATGCTCGCGATAAGCTTGAGGATATAGTTTGTGAATTTCTTCGTGTTCTTTCATGGAATAAAGCATTTGTTTCGTGAAGTCTTCAAAATCGTGATAGATATCTTCATTTTGAAAGTCTTTAAAAGTTTCCTGACGGTAACGGATTTCTTCGTCATCGATTAATGGTTGATGATTAAATTCAGAAATATCGAAGCCAGTCAGTTGGTTAACTTGTAAAAAGAGGTCATCGAGGTTCAAATCTTGAAAAATGGGATCATCATTGGGTAATAATTCCGCTGGTTTATTGGTATTCGTAAATAATAAGCTGTTAAACATAAAGCCATACCTCCAAATTTTGGGATAAAAAAAGACGCCTGCCTCAAATAAAGGTAGACGTCGTCAAATTCAAATTGAATTTTTGCGGTGAACGTCATCACCGACTCTCTCTGGAATTATAATATTACTTATTTTGTTTTCCAGCAATAATTTAGGTCTTGTTTTCTAAAAACCTAACAATTGTCTTTTAAGTTGGACAAGCCTACAATTTTACTTATATAGACAGATTCAATGGGAGTTGATAGCTATGAATATTTACTTCATCCGTCATGGAGAAACATATTTTAATCATCTCAGGAAAATGCAGGGATGGTCGGATACTCCATTAACCAAAGCGGGTCATGAAGAGGCCTATCGCATGGGAAGAACCTTGAAAAATTTAGGAGAACTCTCAGATACGATTTATTGCAGCGATATGAACCGGTCCGTCCAGACTGTTACGGAATTGAATAATGGCGCCAAAGCAGCCGGCGGGAAAACTTTTAAAATGGTCACGATGCCTGAATTGCGTGAACAATTCTATGGCAGTTTTGAAGGCCAGTCCAAAAAAGAAACTTATCAAAAAATTATCGGTAAGTCAGTTGAAGAAACTTTTAAGGAATTGTCTGCTAATGAAATTCAAGATAAAATTGCTAAATTAGATCCAGCCAATTTGGCTGAAACTAGCAGCGAGTTTTGGGCACGTTTTGCTAAAGGAATTGAAAAAATCGATCAAGCAGAAAAAAAGCCCGTCATAGTCGTCACGCACAGCGCAATCCTGACCGCTTTAGTCGATACTTATGCTCATGATATGTTGAGTCAAATTGAACCTAATAATTTGTCTTTAACTAAGATTCATCTCGAGGGCGATAAGTTTGAGCCACATGTCGTTTACTACAACCAAAAGGTTGAACAAAACATTTAAATAATACAAAAAATAGGTGATTTCTAAGAAAACATTTCTTGAAATCACCTATTTTTTAATGTGAATTTTCTTTTTCTTTGTTTAAAGCATCCATATCTTTAATCAAAGCTTTGACTTGTTCCATGCTACCAACATAAGCACCGGAGGCTAAAGGATGGCCGCCACCGCCAAATTTTTCAGCAACTCCGTTGATTGAAACGGTCTTGGAACGCAAATTAACTCGAAAACGATTGGTGTCTTCTTCACTTACAACAATCCAGTTGTGGACTTTAGTAATGCGTCCAATCAAAGGCACGACGTGATCTAATTCGCCAGCATCTAAGTGGAAATCTTCCAAGGTATCTTTTCGAATCACGATATATCCAAAACCAGAAGGAGTAATCTTGAGGTTATTTAGGATATAGGCTTCTAGTCGAGCCACTTGAAGAGACATTTCGTCTTCATGCAAGCTGATGTCGGAAATATCGATGCCAGTTTTTGCTAATTGGGCGGCAATCATCAAGGTTCGATAAGTCGTTTCAGCGTATAAGAAACGATTCGTATCGCCGATGACACCAGAATAGAGACTATAAGCACTTTGTTTCGAGATTTTTAGCGGTGCTAATTTATCAGCTAGAGTGTAAATCATTTCAGCACAACTAGAATAGTCTTCATCGACCCAATTCAAATCACCAAAAGGATCAACATTGGGATGATGGTCAATTTTAATCAATTTAGCAGCTTTTTTATAATCGCCATTGTTGTCGATTCGGGGCACGTTGGCAGTGTCTACGGTGATAACGAGTGCATCTTGATAAGCTTGGCTGGGAATCGTCTGCATTTTACCGATCCAATCGAGGACGGGTAAATCAATTCCAGTTATATAGATATTTTTTTGAGGATATGCATCTCTTAAAATCGTGGCCAAACCAGTTTGTGAACCGACAGCATCAGGGTCGGGATTTTGATGTCTGAGAATGATGATGGTCTTATATTTTTCGATATCTTTTAAAATTTCATCAATCATAGGCTTTTCTCCTCAACTTTTTGATATTTTTTTAACATTAACGTTTATTTCTTAGCTAAGTCAATCAAGAAGTCCTTAGCTTTTTGACGATAATTGTTCTCTGAATTGATTTTTTCCAATATGTCTTTGTCGTGAGTTGAAGCATGACCAGTTGTTAGTAGCTTTTGATAAAGCGATGGGTAAGGAAAACCTAATTCATTGGCGTGATTTAATTCGGCTTGAATGTCAAAAGGAATTCTACGAAAGTCGACATCGTCAACTTTGCCATTTTCTAAGGTCAATAACATGTAACTAGCATCACGGTCTTTCATCAAACTAGGCCGACTGTACCAAGGTTGACCAACTGAACCGGGATTCAAAATCATCTGTCCCGAAGTCGTGTAACGCCACAATGGCGTGTGCGTGTGAGCATAAATAGCAACATCCATTTCATTGCCGACATCTAATTGATCAAAGTTAGCTTGTTTTTTATAAGCGAATAATTCATGTCCTTTATTAGACGTTGGTAAATTGTGCGTCAATGAGAAGTTGACATTTTGGATAGTCTTTTGACCGGTCAAAGGAAGATTCTTAATTTGATCAATTCGACCTGGTGTTAAATGTTCCAAATCGTATTGTACTAAGTTAGCAAAGTAGACTTGACTAGGATTATCCAGGTCAACGCTTTGCGTAGCAATAACTGAGAGAAAGGCTGTTTCCCAGTTTCCCATAAGATATTGGGTCGTGTTGACTTCACTTAATAATTGGAAGCATTCTTCAGTCGAAGAACCACCAATTGTAGTATCACCTAGCGACCAAATTTCTTGGGCGTTATTTTTTTGCGCATCTGCTAAAACCGCCTTTAGGGCAGTGACATTGCCGTGGATATCAGAAAGGACTGCAATTTTTTCTTTCAATTTAAATCACTCCTTGGGTACTTTCTGCTAGTTTACATCAAATTAGCTTTGATTGGCGGATTTTGACCTCTGGTATTTAGCAATCAATGGCAAAATAATTCCGATGGCAATCATAATTAATGGTTCAATGATATTTAGGCTTAACACGTGGGTCCAGGCTTTAGTTCCAGGTGTTTCATCAGTTGGGAAGATTCCTAAAGTTGCGGCCCCAAAAGTAATTGCAAAGCACCAGATACCAACAAGGATGGCTAGATACTTGTTCTTGATGTAAACAAAGTCTGATTGGAATCTGTCTTCATGCAATCTAACTAAAATAAAGGAACTAAATAGGAAACAAGTCGTATATGGCGAGACGATTCCGTTAAGGTTCAAGAGTTGATTGAAAATAGAATTCATATTCGGCAAAGTAGTACTTAAAACCATGATAATCGTACAGATAGCTGTCGTTAGCCAGTAACCATTGATTGGTAGTCCACGTTTATCAGTCTTAGTTAGACCCTTAGGCAAATATTCTCTAGCCGTATCAGAGAGGAACATTCTGGTTCCGGCATCCAGTAAGACTGCAAGTTGAGCCATCATATAAAGTGCTTGCGTTAGGGCAAATAAGTAAAGGAAGAATTGACCCATGCCAAATTCTTGACCCATGTATTGGAAAGCATAGTAAGAACCGTTCATCTTCAAATCATTTGGCAAATGGTGAGCATTGAAAAAGACTCCCAAGGCAAATGATCCTAGAACAGTTAAGAATCCAGTCATGATAGCGAGCATCCACATAGCTTTTGGAAAGTCACGTTTACCATTTTTCATTTCAGTAACGTATGGAGCAGCAAATTCTGAACCATTCATCGCAAAAATTACTAGTCCAAAGGTTGATAGATAGTGCATATCAAATTTAGGAATGAAGGATTTGAAAGTAAATGGTTGCGTATGTGGCATGTTTCCTTGTCCCAAGTAAGCAATCGTCATGATGACATACAAAATGGAAACAATGAACATAGCACCACCACCGATGATACTTAAAATCTGTAGTGAATTTTTCAAGTAATGTTGAATAAAAATGAATAGCGTAAAGATTACAGCTGTCAGTAAAGCAAACATCGAATTGCTCATTTTGTCTGACATGGAACTGTCGCCATTAATCAGCCAACCAAATGAAATCAAAGTTGAATTAGCGACATCGACGATATAAGGCAAACTTGAGACCCAAACAGTCCAAGCACAAATGTAACCCCAAAGGTTTCCCCCAGTAGCACGAACCCAAGAAGTTACGCCACCGCCTTCTTCGTCAAACGTTGAACCAAGATGTCCGACCATCATTTCGTAAGGTACAACGAATAAAAACAACATTAGTACCCAAGTGAAAACGATTCCTAAACCTTGGTTATGAAAATTATAGACAATGTCATCGAAACCAATTACGGTAACAAAGTCCATTAAAGCCACGACGGGCCAGCTGATATATGACTTTTTCGAGTCAAGTTCTGGCATTTTTTTCCCCATCGAAAATACACCCCTTTATAAATAATTGTTCGGAAACTTTTGTGTAAAAAAGCCTCTAAAATACTATATCACTATAAATGACAATGACTTACAAAATTGTAAGGAAATGTAAGGTAAATCCAACGACTTCAAGGAGTCTCACCCGTTATGATTGATATATCAAATGGAGGAAGAATAAATGCAAAAAATCGTTGAAGTAGAAAATATTGAAAAAATTTATGGTAAGGCCGGGGAGAAACAATTTAAAGCCTTATCTGACGTTAACTTTGAAGTTAAGTCCGGCGAATTCGTAGGAATTATGGGCGCTTCAGGTTCTGGTAAGACAACCCTTTTGAACATTCTCTCAACTCTTGATACACCGACAAGCGGAAAAGTTGAAATTGCCGGTCAAGATATCACTAAATTGAATAACAATAAAATGGCAGATTTTCGTGCAAATGAAATTGGATTTATTTTCCAGGATTTCAATTTGTTGGAGAATTTAACAGCTTACGAAAATATCGCTTTGCCATTGGCTTTGCAAAATAAGCCAACTAAAGATATTAAACCAAACGTGGAGAGTATCGCTGAAAAACTAGGCTTAACGGAGATTTTGAACCACTATCCAACGGAACTTTCTGGTGGTCAAAAACAACGTGTGGCAGCTGCTCGTGCTTTAGTACATCAACCAGCCATCGTTTTTGGAGATGAACCAACGGGTGCGCTTGATTCCAAGAGTGCTAGAGCTTTGATGGATACGATGACTAAAATCAATCGTGAAGACAACGTTTCGATTCTATTAGTAACCCATGATCCTTTCTCGGCAAGTTTTTGTGACCGCATCCTTTTCATTAAAGATGGTGAAATCGGTCAAGAATTGAAAAAAGAAGATAATTCACGAGCTGAATACTATCAAGAAATCCTTGATTCATTAGGAACATTTACGGAATAAGAGGGGGAAAGGGAAGATAATATGTTAAATAAGTTAGCCTTAAGTGGCATTAGGCATCGCATCCGTGATTACAGCGTCTTATTTTCAGGGTTGATGATTGCCTCAGCAATTTTTTATATGTTCATGTCGTTAGCAACTAATCAGTCATTTTTAAGTTCTAATTCGCCGGCAGCAGCAACTAGTTTTATTTTTGCTTTCGGAATCGTTTTGTTAGCAATTATTACGATTGTTTATATCAATTACGCTAATACATTCCTGTTGAGCATGCGTCAAAAAGAATATGGGATGTTCATGATGCTTGGTGCTAAAAGCAGCAAGATTTCCAAAATGATTTTCGTTGAAACTTTTGCTATCGGAGCAATGTCGACCATCATTGGAAGTATTATCGGAATAATTGCAACTAGTTTCGTTAGTCGATGGATTATCAAAGCTTTAGATATGCAAGTCAAACACTTTAATAGTTTTTATTTACCAGCATTACTTTGGACTTTTGTATTCTTTATCGTTATTTTCTTGCTTTCAGCGATTAAAAATTCGGTATCATTACGTCGCAGCAAGGTTTTAACGTTGTTAAATCGTGACAGTCAACCAGTTAAGATTAAACGTAACGGCGTTTTAAAAGCTATTCAAGCTTTGTTTGGATTAGTTATGTTAATTATTGGCTATTTCACAATGTATTATACCGGTAATAATCCCAGTGCTATTTTTATGGGCATTCCGGTAGCACTAGTAACGATTGTTGGTGGAACTTATTTCACGATCAATTCAGTCGTTACGACTATCATTGCTTTACTAAAGAAAAATACGAAATTTTCTCAAAAAGGTTTGAATAATTTCACGCTTTCTCAATTGAGTTTTAGAATCACTGATTACACTAAGATTCTCTCGATGGTATCGATGATGTTTGCTTTAGCTTTAGGTGCTATTACGGTAGGTTTAGGTTTTAATAGCCAAATCGATAATCTCGTCAATGGACAAAATTATTATGACGTTCAAGTAACCAATCCTAATGCTGCTCAACAAAAGCGTTTGAAAAAATTAACTGTCGATAAAAAAGTCACTTATAATTACAAAACTGATGGTAAAAAAGTTTACTATCAAGCAAGCGAATTTAAAAATCAACCCGTCGGTTACGCCAAAATGAATACCAAAACAATGCAATTTAAATTGAATAGTACCAAGGATCCAGCTAAGAATAGTACTGCCCAATATGAATTGATGGGAACACGTTTGCCCAAAGAACGAATGATGGAAGCTGAATTTGTTAACGATAAAACTTATCAAGCTATTAATTCAAAAGAAATCACGAGTGTCTTAGTTAAAACTGATTCCTTTAAGAAAAATTTACCTGAAATCAAGGCTATTTCAAAAGCTGAAAATAATCGCTATCCAAGTTTAAAAACCACTTCAAGCGACAAATATACTTCTTATACGATAATCAATGGCTTCTTATCAGGCCTGGAATTCATGGGATTCTTCCTTGGAATTGCCTTTCTAGCCATGTTAGCCAGCTGCTTGATGTTTAAAATTCTTTCAGGAGCTAACGGTGACGTTAAGCGTTATAAGATGCTTTCAAAAATTGGTGCTAGACAAAAAGTCTTACGTAAAACCATCAATAAAGAAATTGCCGTCTTATTCTCAGTTCCAGCTGTTCTAGGTATTGTTCATGTATTGTTTGGTCTACAGTTATTCGTCGGAATATTGTACAAACCATATGCCAATATTGAAATACCATTTGCTATCTTTCTTGTCTTGTATCTAGGCTATTATTTCTTAACAAGATACCTTTATAAGAAGATTGTTCTCAAATAAAAGCTAGTTCCCTTTTGGGGGAACTGCGGTCAACGGGTAACTAACTACCTTTTGAGCGCAGCTCCTCAAAAAGAGGAGCCTTCCCCCCATTAATAATTAATTTTCGAGATCCTCAACAAATCTCACTAGATATTCAAAATTTGAATATCAAAAGAATGTTAATTAAAAATAGTATTTATTCATTTGCTTATTGATTAAGTGATTGTTAATAAATACTATTTTTTTGTCCAAAATTTTAAGTTTCGGGATAAAAATTAAAATATTTTTTATTTTTTATTTATAAGCAATATAAGCCTGGAATTATAGCGTTCTTGAGCCATATACGTTAGACGATTTGACAATTTCTTCACTTGCAAAAATATTTTTTTGTTGCTAAATTCTTACAAAGACATTAGAATTTCTTTAATAAAACTTTTTAGGAAAATTATTATGGATTGGAAGGAGAAATAACTATGTCAATGATTGAATTTCGCGACGTACAAAAATATTACGGAAATTTTCATGCTCTAAAAGATATTAATCTGGAGATTGACAAAGGAGAAACTGTCGTTTTAATCGGACCTTCTGGTTCTGGTAAGAGTACTCTGGCTAGAACAGTCAATGGCTTGGAAACCATTCAAGAGGGCCAGTTGATTGTCAACGGACGTGATATCGCTGAAAAATCGACTGATATCAATCGAATTAGACGAGATGTCGGGATGGTGTTCCAGCACTTTAACCTTTACGCAAATAAAGATGTTTTAGAAAATGTTATGTTAGCTCCCAGAATCGTTTTGAAGCTAAGTGAAGAAGAGAATAAAAAAAGGGCAATGGCACTGCTTGATCAAGTTGGATTAGCTGACAAAGCTCACAATATGCCATCGCAGATTTCCGGTGGGCAAGAACAGCGTGTGGCAATTGCTAGATCGTTAGCGATGAAACCACGTTGCATGCTATTTGACGAACCTACCAGTGCTTTGGACCCAGAAATGATTGACGATGTTTTGGGCGTTATCAAATACGTTACTAGTCAAAGCGATATGACTTCTTTGATCGTTACTCACGAAATGGGCTTTGCCGAAGAAGTAGCAAATCGAGTTATTTTCATGGATGACGGACAGATTCTTGAAGATGATGCTACAAGCGTCTTCTTTAAAAATCCTACAAATGATCGTGCTAGAAAGTTCTTGAGCAAGATTATCAAACATTAAAAAGGGGGTAAACGATATGAAACGATTAAAATATTTAGCATTGATTATCACTTCTTTACTCCTAGCTCTTACATTGACTGCCTGTGGTTCCAAGCCGCTCTCTAAGCAAAATGTCTTAACTAACGACCAAAAATCAAAGACTATCACTTGGGGTGTTAAGGCTGATACGAAATTGATTGGTCTGATCGATGTAAAAGATGGTAAGGAAAAAGGATTCGAAGTTG
Source organism: Companilactobacillus halodurans (assembly GCF_009600995.1). Classification (NCBI taxonomy): domain Bacteria; kingdom Bacillati; phylum Bacillota; class Bacilli; order Lactobacillales; family Lactobacillaceae; genus Companilactobacillus; species Companilactobacillus halodurans. The sequence goes on from NZ_VDFO01000022.1 coordinate 11,711, forward strand.
ATCTTGCCAAAGCTATCACTAAGAAAATGCTCGGCAAGGATGCTACTGCCAAATTCGTAACCGTTACATCACAATCTCGTATCCCGTTGCTGAAGAATGGTAATATCGATGCCATTATCGCTACAATGACCATAACGCCGGAACGAAAAAAGACGATTGATTTTTCCAAGTCATACTTTGACGCTGGACAATCAATTTTGGTCAAGGATAATTCATCAATTAAAAAAGTTCAGGATTTAAATAATAAGACAATCATCGGTGTTGTCGGCTCCAACTCAGTTGAAAATGTTAAAAAATTTGCTCCAAAAGCTAGCGTTTTGCAATTACCCGATTATGCTCAGGCGTTGACTGCTTTGAAATCAGGTCAAGGAGATGCTTTGACGACAGATAATGTTATTTTAGCTGGTATGGCCGTCAATAATCCCGGTTACAAACTTCAGGGAAAAGCCTTTACGGTCGAACCTTACGGTATTGGAGTCAATAAAGGACAAGATGACTTCAGAAAGGCTATCAATAAGGCACTCAATGAACTAGAAGCAGACGGAACTTACAACAAGTTAGTTGTGAGGTGGTTCGGAAATGTTTCTGGATTTAACTACAAGGAGGTGCTACGCAAATGATCAATCTACTAACAAGCAATTGGAGTGAATTTATTAGTGGCTTTGGTTGGACGCTTCTATCCAGTATTTTGGCGTTGTTCTTCAGTTTGATTATTGGATCGTTGTTCGCCATCCTTGAAGTAGTGCCAAATAAATTCTTACGTGTTATTGGAAATATTTATGTGGAAGTCTTTCGTAATATTCCACTTTTGGTTATTACGATGTTCTTCTATTTGGTAATTCCACTTTATGTGGTTAAAATCAATGGTTTCACCGCTGGAACGATTGGTTTAACAATTTATACTTCAGCCTTTATCGCTGAAACGGTTCGGGCGGGTATCAACTCCGTCAGTGTTGGTCAAATGGAAGCTGCCCGTTCTCAGGGAATGACTTTTTGGCAAGGTATGCGTTACATCGTTTTGCCTCAAGCCTTCAAATTGGTAATTCCACCTCTTGGCAATCAGTTCGTTAACTTGGTTAAGAATTCCTCAGTTCTAGCTTTCGTGGCTGGATTTGACTTGATGTACCAAGGTAATGCGATTGCCTCACAGACTTTTGATACGATCAATACATATATCATTGTTGGTTTGTTCTACTTAGTTATCACAATGCCAATCAGTTACTATATGCAATATCTCGAAAGAAAATTAGCTTAGGAGGAGTAAATTATGCAAAATTGGATAGACGCTTATTCATGGATAAATATCAGATTTCTTCTCCAAGGCTTATGGGTTACGATAATGATTTCAGTTATTTCAGTAATCTTGAGTTTCATTTTCGGATCTATCCTAGGATTAATCCGTTATACGAAGATTCCATATTTTTCCAAAATAGTTGGTTTCATAATCGATGTTATTCGTAACTTGCCACTACTATTGATCATCTTCTTTACTTATTTTGGATTGCCAGCCTTTGGGTTCAAGCCGGATACGATTCCGGCGGCAATTTTAGCAATGACAGTCTTTGAATCGACGATGATTGCGGAGATTATCCGTTCAGGGATTCAAGCAGTCGATATTGGACAAATGGAAGCCTCACGGTCAATGGGGATGAAATATGGTCAAGCTATGTGGCACATCGTTTTACCACAAGCTTATAAAAAAATGATTCCTGCTTTAGTTAGTCAGTTTATTTCATTAATTAAGGATACATCTTTGGCAACGATTATCGTGGTGCCAGAATTGATGCAACACGGTCAAGTTGTTTATGGACAAGATCCAAACTATATCGTGCCAGTCTTTGTAGCAATGGCAATCATGTACTTCATCGTTTGCTACGCCTTGTCGTTATTATCTAAATATATTGACCACAGAATGGCATAAAAAAAGAAGAGCAGGCATAAATGGTCAGCTTTTGAAAATAGCTCCTGGTAATTGTATTTTGATTACCAGGAGCTATTTATTTTAAGCACACAAGCTATGTTCTCGCGTTTATGTTGCAAGTTTAGGAGAAAATAGTTATGTCTCAAATTCTTTATTTATGGTTTTAAATCGTATCAGTTAAGGTCCAAGTTAAATCACCGTGGTAACTGCCGACAGAGTTTAAACCGTCTTGTTCAAGCAAAATACCGGTATCTTTTTGCCAGTCGTCAGAAATTTCATCGACATCTTTTGTTAGACTAGCGGAATCTTGATGAGCAATTAATGCTTTTTCTTGAGAAACATTCTGCGTTTTAGTATCGTTACGGTAAATCACATTACCATCAAATTTTTCATTGCTATCATTGATTAAATCGCCAGCTTGACCAAAGAGCTTCCAAACAGAATTGTAACTAATGACGTTTAAATCGAAGTCATTTTTTCTCATTAAAACTTTTTGATTGTTGAATAAGTTAATATCTTGAAAGTTCAATGATTCAGAAGCTTTTAACTCAAGTGTCTTATCAGGCTTAACTGTGACTAAGAAGGTCAGAGGGTTAGATTTGATGTGGTCTTGATCAGTTGCTTGGACAGTAACATTGATTGGCTGATCTTTATCTTTATCAAAGATGCTCCAAAAATCATCGCCAAGGATATCCTTTAAGTCGAGCATATATGAAGCAGAACTGTCCTGTGAATCGACTGTAATATCCTTAGTATATTTAGCTGCGTCGATAGTTATTGTGTATTTGATAGGATCAGATTTTTCAAACTTGTGGTCCTTGTCGTAGGTTAAAGTCGTATCAAAATTCAAATCTTGGTTATCTTTTTTATAGATTAAATCATAGTCAGTTTTTGGAGTGGATAGAGTTAAGTTCCAATCCTTTTTATATTTGATAGTGAATTCAGGTGTACTCGTCGTTGAAATATTGGCTTCAGAACTGAATTTAGCAGGTTTTGCATCAACGTCGATATTTTCTTCAGTATCGTTGACAGCTTGACCATTGATGATTACTTCGGCTGTTTGATTACTATCATTCAAAGCTTGGGTAAATTTATGGGTGACAATATTTTCAGTGACAGTTTTTCCAGAAACATCTTTGACTGAGGTCGATTTTAATTCAGAGACAGGAATATTTTCCGTTACGCCATTAGCATAAGTTATTGTCCCGATGTTATTATTAGCATCAGGCGTGTATTTCATATTATCTGGTAAAGTAATGGAACCGGTGACGCCGTCCCAATCTTGGTGTCCATTAATGTAGTTAAGATTGTAGTGGAGAGCTAAATCGTCACCAGCTTCCACCGTTTTATCATCGTTATATACAGGGTCTGATTTGTCATCAGTGATTTTTTTATCAATCGTAGTGTCGTAAATATAACTATTTGCTTCAGCATTTACTAAAGCAGGAATTGATTCAAGACTGACTAATTTACTTTCAACATCACTAGCAGAACTGTTAGCACCAGTGAAGCCCCAAAGCAATTTGTTATCTTGAATATCGCCAAAGGTGCTTAAGTCTACTTGAGTTGAGCCATCGATTCTAACAAAAAAGTTTTGATTTATAACGCCGTTATAATTAGTGTTAACGACATTGTCGATGTTTTTATCATTGAAAGAGTAGTCAATTGTAGCTGTTTTACCGCCATCGGTCGAAGGATGCCAAGTCATCGTGATGTGATGCCAGTAAAGTGTGTTGCCATCTAAATCTTCGTCATTTATCAAAGTTGTTGAAGCCGGATTGACATGCATTTGCGTGTATCCAGCTGTAAATGGTTCCCAAGTTTCTGTCATGGCTGTTGTACCCAAAGCTTCAGATTGAGCATAAGTTCCTGGCATTCCAGGATAAGTCACGGCAATGTGGCCAAATCCACCATTACCACCAGATTGGGCACCTAATGGATATCCTGAAGGTGGCGTAACTCTAGTATCAACTGTATCAAAACCGCTGAGGGTAGTATGAGGATTATCGCTCTTAGGTGTATATAATTCAGTTGGTTGATGCAAACTTAATTTATTTTGTTGAGTATCAAATTCAATAGCTACACTATTCTGGACTGCTGTTTTAGCAACATCAGCAGGTTCTAATAATTTAGGACTTTTCTTGAACAAAATGGTCTCATATGTTGAATCATCATAACCATAGACACCTAGGCCTTCTTGACCAGCACCAATTGCTTTAGTTTTTAGAGGATCATTTTGTAAGACTAGAGCGGTTCCTTGTCCGTTGGTCTCTTCGTCATTAGAACTTTTACCGAAGTACAGCCAAGCAGTAATTTGCTGTTCTTTAGAGATGTCAATATAATTACTAGCTGTTTCATCCGACCATATAGCACCATAAGAACTCGTATTTTGAATGGTGCCTAAGGTTTTTTGGAATCCTAATATAACATCCTCTTTTACATCTTCAGTATCAGTTTGTCTAGAGCCACTTGCTAAAATTAATACTTTTCCAGATTCGTCAGTTGTGGCAAAATTATGTCGATAAGGGTAGGTTTTATCGTTTATGTCGGTATCTGTCTTATCTTGTTTAGTAAAATATTTACTGATCAAAAGTCCTTCTGGAGCATTTTTAATAGCCTCTTTATCAGTATCAGTCAAGGTCGTAGCAGCTGAATAGTCAGCTAAAATAGTTCTTGGATGTAAGAATGGCATCAGCAGACAAATAAAAATCCAGAAAAAGGCCAGTTTAAATAAAAGATGATGCCTCTGAACCATGTAATCTCCCCCCTAATATAAAATTATTTATGTTATATATAAGATATCACGTAAACGGTTACAAAAATAATCAATTCATGAAAAATTTTTATTAAAATGTGAATATCTCTAATAAATAATGTTGACATGGGAGAATAAAGTTGTTAATGTTGATGTCAATCAAATAAATTCATATCAATATCTGAAACAATTAGTGATGTATCTGGGCGTAAGAAAGCCGGTGGATGATGCGAACCGGTCAGGGTATATTCATGAAATACCAGATGTTACTTGGACTATCCAAGCGGAAGAGAGATTCGTTATTTCTCAAGAGTGGAGCAATGGTTTATTTAGACTAAACTATTCTCAAGCTGGGTGGTACCACGGTAAATCGTCCCTGTTGCATAATAGCAGCAGGGACTTTTTTTATACCAAGGGGTAAGAGATATGTTGAATACGAGTGGCGGTAATCCTCGATATTAATTTTTTACTAGCAATAGATAAAAAAATCGGAGGAATTAAAATGAATAAGAGCAAAAAAACAGTAAGTTTTAGAGAAGCAATCTCTATTTTAGTCATAATGTTAATCGTCCTAGGATTGGGCGTAATTAAATTCGGTCTATCACCACAGACACCGGTACTAGTAGTTATCGGTTTATTGATGCTTTGGGGCAAAGTTCGTGGCAATAGCTGGGATAAAATCTTCGACGGCATCTCAGACGGCGTTAAAAATGGTATCATTCCCATCTTTATCTTTATTCTGATTGGTGCCTTAATTGGAACTTGGATTGCATCCGGGATCATTCCTTCCATGATGGTTGCTGGATTCCACTTAATTTCTGCTAAGTGGTTCGTACCCTCAGTCTTTCTAGTCTGTGCTTTGATTGGAACTTCCATTGGAAGTGCCTTTACCATCGTTTCAACCATCGGGATCGCACTCTTTGGAATGGGACAAACTTTAGGTATGAATCCAGCTTTAGTTGCTGGAGCAATTATTTCTGGAGCAATCTTTGGAGATAAGACGTCACCCTTGTCAGATTCGACTAATTTGGCATCAGCCATCGCTGAAGATGATTTATTTGCCCATATCAAGAATTTGATGTGGACCACGATTCCCGCATTCTTTATCTCTTTGATCTTGTACACATTATTAGGCAATGCTGGTTCAGGAGCTAGCTTAAGTAAAATCGATACGACTTTGAATGTTTTAAATAACAACTTTGTTGTTTCATGGTGGGCCATTTTACCAATCGCCATCTTGTTTATCTGTTCAATTATGAAAGTGCCAGCTATCGCCACGTTAATTTTAAATATTACAATTACAGTCGGAATGATTTTTGTTGAAAAACCAAGTACTTCAGTTAAGAGTATCGCTGGATTCATCGAAAATGGCTTTGTTTCAAAAACGGGAAATGCTAGTGTTGATGCATTATTGACTCGTGGAGGCATTAGTTCAATGATGGGCACTGTTTCCTTAATTTTCTTAACCTTGTCATTAGGTGGACTTTTAATGAAGTTCAACGTTATTCAAACAGCTATGGAACCATTATCTGAAAAACTCAAAACACCAGGTTCTGTTATTACAGCTACGATTCTTTCAGGAATTGGCGTTAACATCTTCGTTGGTGAGCAATACTTATCAGTGATTCTACCTGGAAAAGCCTTCAAACAAACCTTTAATAAACGTGGTTTAGATAATCTAGCCTTAAGTCGAGTCTTGGAAGATGGAGGAACAGTTATCAACTACTTGATTCCTTGGGGAGTTGCTGGAGCCTTTGTTGCTAATACCTTAGGCGTTCCCACACTATCCTTCTTGCCATTTTGTTTCTTCAGTTTATTATCGCCATTGCTTTCCATTCTCAGTGGATTCACAGGCATTGGGTTAAAACGTGCTGAAACATCTGACAATAAAAAAGTTGCTACAGCGTAAAAGTTCAAAAAAATATCACCTATTAGAGTTTACGATTCTAATAGGTGATATTTTTTTGAACTATAAATTTTTTTAATCTAAGGCAGCTCCATTTGTTTCAATAATATGTTTCATCCAATTGAAAGATTTCTTAGGAGTCCGCTTCAATGATCCGTTAACTTTATCGTCCATATCTACGTAGACAAATCCATAACGTTTCTTCATTTCACCAGTCGATAATGAAACCAAATCAATTGGGGCCCACATTGTATAGCCAAGGCAAGGGATGTGATCGATGTTGATGGCATCAGCCATTGCACTGAGATGTTCTTGAAGGTATTCAATTCTATAATCATCTTCAACATAACCATTTTCGTCAGCTTTATCGATTGCACCCATACCATTTTCAACAATAAAGATAGGTTTTTGGATACGGTCATAAATTTCGTTCATGCAATATCTTAATCCAAGTGGATCAACTGGCCAACCCCAAGGGGTTTCCTTAAGGTAGGGGTTAGGATTTCCACCAACATTGAACCAGTCGTCGCCTTTTTTAGTAGTATTTGAACGATAATAACTAAAAGCAATGAAGTCTAGTTGACCTTCTTTTAAAGTTTGTTTGTCTTCTGGTTCCATATGTAAATCTTTAACTCCATGACGTTTCAGCAATTCATCAGCGTAGCTTGGATAATATCCACGTCCCATAATATCAATGAAGTACCAATTTTCTCGGTGTTCTTGGAGATGATGGAACATATCTTCTGGTTTGCATGTAGCAGGGTAGATTTCACTCATGGCATACATAGTTCCAAATTGACTACCAGGTACCAGTTTATGTCCTAATTTAACTGCTTTAGCGGAAGCGACGAACATGTTGTGGTCAGCTTGATACCTATCTTGACCGTTAGCGTTTCTAACTCCGGTAGGACCAAATCCACGAACAGCATTTATTTCATTGAAAGTTAACCAATATTTACAACGATTGCCAAAGCGTTCAAAGAGGGTCTTAGCATACTTAACATAAGCATCGATAACTTTTCTAGAAGTCCAGCCATTATATTTCAATGCTAAATGTACAGGCATTTCGTCGTGACTGATTGTAATCAGTGGTTGCATGTTATATTTGGCCATTTCGTTGATTACGTTGTCATAAAATTTTAAACCAGCTTCATTTGGTTTTTCTTCTTCACCAGTTGGGAAAATTCTACTCCAAGAAATTGAAAAACGATAAACGTTGAAACCCATTTCCGCCATTAATTTAATATCTTCTTTGTAATGGTGATAAAAATCAACTGCTTTATGGCTTGGATAATATTGGTCATCTAAGAAAACTGGTTGAGCTTCTTTAGGAACAGAGTCGGCCAAAATGAATGAACTGTTTGGTTCAATTAACGTTCCATCAGGCATCTTCATCGTATGGTGGCGGGGATGTTCTTTAGATCCATCGGTTTCATAATCATGTGATGATATACCACGACCGCCTTCGTTAAATCCACCTTCATATTGAAAATCTGAGGTTGCGCCACCCCAAAGAAATCCTTTTGGTAATTCTTTTGACATAATTTTATTCCTCCAATATTAAACTAGTGCAGTTCCAACTTTAACGTCACCTGACTGTTTCAAATCTATTTCTTGATTATTATCATTAGTAATTACTAACATTGTTGTTAAATCATAGCCTTGTTTCTTCAATTTTGCTCGATCAACACGAACAATTGGTTGTCCAGCACGGACCTTTTCACCTTGTTTAACTAGGACATCGAAACCATCGCCTTTAGCTTTAACGGTATCTAATCCTATGTGAACCAACATTTCAACGCCTTCATTAGTCAATACTCCAAAAGCATGTCCAGTTGGGAACATAGTTTCCAAAGTACCATTGGCTGGTGAACAAACGAAATCATTATTCAATTTGATAGCAATGCCGTCTCCTAAAGCCTTGCTTGAGAAAGCTTCATCGTTAACATTTTCAATATTCATTAAAGTACCATCACTGACTGAAACAATGGCATCGTCAGGGTAAGTTTCCTGAACGGGTTTAGTAACATTTTTAGAGGGTTCTTCTTTGATTCCTAGAATAAATGTCACAACAGCTGAAGTTGCAATTGCGGCAATGATACCAAAGACCATAGCCATAATTGTTTTTTGGAAAATTGGCAAAGCTAAAACATTAGAATATCCCATCACGTAAGCTTTGGCACCAAGTAGACTGGCAATAAAGCCACCAACGAAACCTCCAGCCATGACGCCGTACATTGGTCGACGATATTTCAAATTGACACCATAAATAGCTGGTTCAGTAACACCGGCAACGATACAACCGATAGCAAGAGAAATACATTCACTTCTGAACTTTGCATTTTTAGTTCTGGCAGCAACACCTAAATTAGCTCCACCTTCAGCCATATTGTGAAGTAGGAAAGCTGGACGCAAGATTGCATCGTAACCAGGATTACTTAGTAATTGAGGCATAAAAGGAGTTAGAGCAGTATGCATACCTGCCATAACCATCCAAGGTAAACATGCAGCTAATAAACCAACAGCTAAAGGACCAACGGTACTATTCAAGAACATGAATCCTGAAGCAATACCTTGACCTAACATATTACCTAGAGGTCCTAAAATTAAGAATCCCAAAGAACCAGAAACAAAAATCGTTCCCATTCCGACAAAGACTGAACGGAAAATTCCTGGAACAATCTTATTAAAGAATTTTTCTGCATAATAAGCTGTAATGGCAATCAAAAGTGCTGGCAACAAAGTACTTCCATAGTTGAGCATTTTGACGCTCATGCCAAATAATGTGGCATGTTTGGCAGCAGTTACTAATGTTGTGAAATTACCGTGTAATAGTGAAGCTGTTGCAACCATTGCATACACTGGTGTAGCTCCCATTTTGGTGGCAGCGCCATATGCAACGATAATGGGCATAAAGTAAAATGGTGAATCAGCAATAGCTGATAATAATAGGTAAGATGATGTATTTGCATAATGTGGAGATATAAAAGTTACTACTAATAATAGAGCAACTTTCATCATACCTCCGGCAATCAACCCAGGAAGTAAAGGAGTAACTGATGCTGAAACAAAACCGATTACCTTACCACCAACATTTTTCCAAGTAAGGGGTTCTTTTTTAGTATCTAAATTATCAAGATTTTCATCAGTGTTCTTTCCAGTCTGAATATCAAAATCCTTAATAATAGCCTGATAAGTAGGAAGTAAATCTTTTCCTAAAATGACCATATACTGTCCGCCAGCATATGTGACGCCTAAAACTCCGTCGAGATCTTCGAGGGCTTCTTTATTAGCCTTTGAAACGTCTTTTAGGTTAAATCTCAAACGTGTCATACAATGAACTAAAATATCAATATTATCTACGCCACCAACATTTTTAACGATGTCAGCGCCAAGCTTTTTATAATCCATAATATTGCCTCCTAAATAAATGGCAATATTGTCAAAATTATTTAACAATTTTACCAACTGTCATCATAGTAATAGCTATTGTAAGCGTTGTCAATGATAAATGACAAAATTATAGTATTAAATTGACAAAATTGTCACTGATAACTAAAGTTGGGATATGAAAAGAATCAAGGAGGTTCTGCCATGAATATCATTGAGAGTATTGAGGCACGTCATTTAAAACTTTCAAAATCAGAACAAAAAGTTAGTTCGTACATTATGCAGTATCCAGAAAATATTGAAAGATTTACTATCACGAAATTAGCAACGGAAGCTCATACTTCTACTTCAGCTGTATTAAGATTTTGTCAGACGTTGGGATTTCAAGGATACAAAGATTTTCGTTTTGAAATGGTTAACTTCTTGCGTAGTGGCCGACAGAATCGGGATGCGAATACAGTAGTTGGCGATTATGTGAATGATTACGTCAATGTAATGGGCCAAATATCGCAAATTGATGAAAAAAAAATAAACAATCTAATCGATTGTTTATTGAATGATCAAACAAATTATTTTATAGGAAACTATCAATCCTCGTTGCCAGCTAAAGAACTTTATTATGGTTTAAGTGACTTTGGCAAGGCTTCGATTTACTCAAATGGATATATAACCTCCGCCCATATTACTAGATCCATGAAAGAGGAGGACACGTTAGTATTATTTTCTATTAGTGGTAATAAACAAAATTTTTCAAACTTTTTACCTGATATTGTTATGAATATGCCGAAGAATTCTTTTTTAATTACTCTTAATCAAAAAGCTGAATTGGCAGATATTTTCAACAATACCATTTTTTTACCGGGTTCATCATTTTCTAATCGTTCAGTAGTTGATTCACAATCAATTCCAATGTTTTTTGTGGAACTTTTGCTTAATTTAATGCATGAAGAAAATTAAAATCAAGTTGAAGGAGCCAAAACAATGAATCCAGCTGAACGAGTGCAAGAAAAACTGACAGAATTAAAAATACCTTTTGAGATGATTGAACATCCGCCAGTCTATACAGCAAAGGAGGCCGATTTATACATTGATCGACCTTGCGTCAAGACTAAGTCGCTTTTTTTGACTGATAATAAGAAGCGTGATTTCTATTTAGTCTTTATGGCTGATGAAAAAAAGCTTGATATGAAAAATTTTGCTCAAATTGTTAATCAAAGGCATCTTAAGTTTGCTTCAGAAGATGCTTTATGGGAAAAATTAAAATTGAAACCAGGATTCGTTTCGGTTTTTGGCTTGTTGAACAATCAATCAAAAGATGTACAGGTTTATTTTGAAAAGGATATTGTGGGCAACTTGCCATTAACTTTTCACCCCAACGATAATACCAAGACGATTTTTATTGGTTGTGAAGGCTTGTTTAAATTTTTAACAAGTTTGGGTTTTGAATATCAGTTGTTCCAAATATAGATTAAAAAATCTTTTGCGTTATAGTTTAGGCAGATTAGATGAAAGGGGCTAGATTTGATAATGAATAGTAAAAGAATCGTAATTGTTGGTGGTGTCGGTGGCGGTGCTTCAGCTGCTGCAAGAGCACGACGTTTGGATGAAAAGGCAAAGATAACCATGTTTGAAAAGGGACCCAATGTTTCTTTTTCTAACTGTTCTCTACCTTATAATCTAAGCGGCGTGATTCCTGATGCTGACAGTATCGTTTTAAAAACGCCTGAGCAATTCAAGGCTCAATATAATATTGATGCTCAGGTCAATAAGGAAGTTATCGGTGCCAATACAGCTGAAAAGACCGTTCAAGTAAGAGATGTAAAAACTGATTTGTTAGAAGAAGTTCCTTATGATGAATTGATTCTTTCACCAGGTGCCAAGCCTATCATGCCAAAACAAATTTCAGGAATTGATAATAAGAATGTCTTTTCAATTCGCAATGTGGTCGATATTAAGCAATTGCAAAGTTATTTAACTGAAAATAAAGTCCAAGACGTGGCCGTTATTGGCGGTGGCTTTATCGGTTTAGAGGTCGGTGAAAATCTTACTTTAGCAGGTAAAAATGTTTCTGTGATTGAAGCAGCTGAGCATGTTTTAGGAACAGTCGATGATGATTTTGCTCAAATTGTTCAAAAACACCTTTATGATAATGGCGTGAACGTTATTGTCAATGATGGATTAGCCAAAATTTCTGACCAAGAAGTTGAATTGGCTTCTGGTAAAAAAATTCCTGCACAAGTTGTTGTGATGGCAATCGGGGTCAAACCGGATACGACCTTGGCTACTAAGATTGGCTGTAAATTAGGGGAAACGGGTTCAATTTTAGTCGATCAACATTATGAAACGACTGTTCCTGATGTCTATGCCGTTGGGGATGCAATTGAATTGACGCAACGTCAAACTTGTCAAAAATCACGTCTGGCTTTAGCCTTTCCAGCTCAAATGGAAGCCCGTGATGCAGTGGACCATATTTATGGCAGAAAAGTTGATAATCAGGGCTTCATCGGCACGCAAGTCATTCATTTGTTTGACATTAATGTGGCTTCAACTGGTTTGACTGAAAAAGCTTGTCGAGAAAACAACATCGAGTACCGTTTTGCTACCGTTATACCAAAAAATCGTGTCAGCATTATGCCTGATACAACGCCGATTTTCTTGAAATTAGTCTTTGGTTATCCTAGTGGCGAGATTTTGGGTGCTCAAGTGATAGGTCATTCGCAAATCGATAAGCAAATTGACGTTTTGGCAACTATGATAACGATGCATGGTCGAGTATCGGATTTGACGCATCTAGAATTAGCTTATTCTCCTTGGTTCAGTACAGCTAAGAATGCTGTCAATATGGTCGGTTTAGTGGCTGAAAACATCTTGAATGATGAATATCGCCAAGTACCGGTCACTAAAGTTAGAGAATTAGTTGAGAAAAACGCTTTTATCATTGATGCGCGTGAACCTAATGAATATCAAGCTGGTCATATTACGACTTCGGTTAATATTCCCTTGAGTCAATTTAGAGATCGACTAGATGAGATTCCCACAACAGAACCAGTCTATATTCACTGTCAATCTAGTCAACGTAGTTACAATATGGTTCGAGCTTTGGATAATTTAGGCTATAAAAACATTACCAATATATCCGGTTCGTATGGCGAACTTTGCGAGTATGAATACTTTAAAGACCAAACTACCGGTCGTGAGCCCATTTTAACTAGTTATTAATTTTTCAGTAAATTATATAAAATAATCGCGGTACAAGATGGCTGCAACACGTGCGATAATGGGGCCTGAGGAGTATTGCGATGAAAAAAACACTAATTGCTTTAATACTGTTAGTATTTGTTTTACCGTTATCTGTCTTCGGAATAAAGACGTTACAAGGATCCATAAAACCACAAGCTAAAGAAATCGGACGTCCTAATTTAGTTATTAAGAAAAATCAAAATATCTGGAAAAAAAGAATCGTAAATGCGGATGTCATTAAAAGCGATGGCTTTAACAATGGCAAGAGTTATGTCGGTACAACAATGGATCAGTTGGATAATCACAGTAAAGCTGTAATTAAGGGCACGGTTTATAATTTACAACGAATGAATAGTCCTAAAAATATGGCTTACACCAAAGCAACGATTCATATCGATAAAGTTTTAAGCGGCGACACGCAGCTTAAAGGCAAAAATATTTATATTGCGTTTGAGGGTGGATTAGTTTCATTTGATCACTGGTATGCCAATATGAGTAAGCCGAAAGATTTCGATCATGAAATGTTGGTCAAAAATGAAGAATTTCCACTGCCAGACATTGGTTCAAAAATTATTGCTGGTTTAGTACCAAACCACTTAGATGAAGCGACTGATTATAATATGGCTCTGAAACAAAGTGGCTTTACGATTCATAATTCCTATATGATCGATGTGCCACAATATAATTTTTGGATTAAAAGACCGGACGCTGATAAATATGTTTTGAATAATCCTAAAGCCTTAAAAAAATCGAATGATCGTCCTAATTTAGCAGCTGCTCTAGAAAAACTAACAACAGAAATCAATCAAAAATACAATAATAATAAATAAAGGAATATCTTTTTATTCGATACATAATAAGTATCATTGAAGATGTTCCTTTTTTTAATCACTAAAAAAGCCATCCGTCGAAGTTGACAGATGGTTTTTGTAATTAGTTATTCATTAATTCATTCAGTAATTCTTTAGCTGATTCATGCAAACTAGATTTTGACTTATCGTAGCCAAGGTGAGTATAGATTTCTCCAACGTAGACCTTGTCATGATAAAGTTTGTTAAAGACTTTGTCGATGATGGGACGAGTCTTTTCTTCTTCTTGAACTGGTCCAAATGGATTAGCAAAGAAGGTCGTTGTCATTCCGACTTCATCAGTTGTTCCTAGAGCCTTACGCTTACCAGCAATGAAGGTTGCTTTAGCATGTTCTTCATCAGGGAATTGATGCAAGCCGATTTCCTTATCATAGTTATTAGCGTAGACCCACATGTCGATTTCGTGGTGTTCGATAACGTGCTTGTAAGTATTAGCTGGCAAGATGACACGAGCGTTCTTCAATTCAGGGTTCAAGTAGATACCACGATCCATGTTATTGAAGGCAACTGAACTGCTCAAATCGTCAAGTCGAACAAAGGCACCAGTTTCAGTTCCTTGCGCGTAGATATTGCCTTGTTCATCAAAGGCAAAACTACCCATATCATCAAAGATAGTTTCGATACTGATGATTTTATCGTCAGCAATTTCTTGTAGAGCTTCAATTGATTCGGACTTTCCGGCACCAGAATCACCGAAGAAGACAACTGACTTAGTTTTGCCATTGGAGAAGCTGATACGAACCATTGAGCCGTGGATTGGCAAACGATTTTCATAAATCATGTGTAAGTTATGTACTGTTAAGCACATTTTCTTCATATAGCCAAAGTAAGTTGTCTTGTCGTTATATGGCACTTCGCCGACCCAAATATCATTATCGGTATCGTGATAATAGTGACTGACATCTCCTTCAGTTTTCTTAAGACCAAACAAGATGATTTCATCTGGCTTTTTACCGGCAACGCTTGCTTCATCAGCAACTTCAAAGAGGTTAGCTAGAGCAATTCCACTGACAAAATAGTCGCGGTGGAAGTAGATGAAGGCTAAACTTTCACCAATTTTTGCTGGGAAGCAGTACCAATCCTTTTGGTCGCCATCAAATTTTTCGATAGGGTTGTCAGGAACTTCGCTGAAGACACCTTCACGCTTGTTACTCTTAGTGTGCATCATCATTGGGGGACGAAGCATGATAGTATCCAAAAAGCGAATACTTTCGAGTGATTGATATTTAGCGGGTGTATCCCACTTGATTGATTGCGTCAAAACACAGGCGTTAGTACCAGCGTTGATTTGACGATATGTGCGGTTAGAAAATCCTTGGAGTTTTTCTTCAATAGAACGATAGAGGTGGATAACGACTTCATTAAACCGATTATCGATATTCATGAAGTTTCCTTTAACGATCGCACTACTGTGTTTATTGATTAGAGAGACTCTAAAGTATGAACGGTAGTATGAATAAAAGTCTTCAATACTTTTCAAAATTTGTTCGTTACCATATTTTTCGTAATTTGGTTTATCGTCGATTAGGACAGCTTTCAAAATATTGACATACGAATCGGCGGATAGTCCCTCAACTTTATTAGTAACAGCTTGTTGACTTGCTTGGAGGTATAAGTCAACTAAATTATAGAATCCTTTACTATTGATTAACTGGAAAACATCTTGGATGTATTCCTCGTTATAGTTAATAACAGCAACTGATCGATTAGGATTAGCATAAAATGCTTTGGATTCAATAGCTTGTGATGAGTTCGACATACGTTAAAGATCTCCTTTCAAATGTGAGCTTAAATATCATTTTAAAGCATTTTTCAGCAAACTGGTAGTTAAAATTAGAATTAATTTAATTTTGTCTACATTGAATAAAAGCTTAAACCGCTTAATGTTGTGATATGACAGCTTTAAATTAGAAAAATTAAAATTAAAAAATATTTTATCAAATTATTTATTATTCTAATTTCAATTACAGAAAAAAATAATAGATTTTTCAGCTTATTTTGGAATCAACAATTTATCATTCATTTGAAATATAGATAAAAAAATTATATTAATATGATAAAGGATAATAATTTTTATAATTAAAGCGTTTACAAAAATCGGTTTGGTGGTTATACTGAACTCGTAAGTTGAATAAATCGTTGGATTGTTACTATTAAATTAGGCATGACCATGAATTCCGCTAAAAGGGCGAAGTTTATGGTCATTTTTTTTCGAGAAAGGGGGGAAAGCTTTGTTGGTAGTAAATCGAGTCTACAATAACAATACTGTGCTTGTGGACGTTGGTCGAAAAGATCAAGCAATTATCCAAGGTAAAGGTGTTGGGTTTCAAAAGCGGCATGGGGACAATGTTTCGCCAACACGTGTGGAACGGATTTTCTACTTGAACACCGATGAAGCGAAGCAAAGATTTGGCACGTTGTTAAAGGATGTACCGATTGACATTACCATGACAGGATTTGCCATCATTGAAATGGCGAAAAAGGAGTTTCATTATCCAGTTCTCGATTATATTTATGTAACATTGACTGACCATATTTCACAGACTTACAAACATTTAATAGCTGGAAAATACGAAAAGAGTACCGTTCCTGATATTCGTGATCGTTATCCAACTGAATATGCGATTGCTGATAAAGCTGTGAGTATGATCAATCATGATTTAAATGTTCATTTCCCAAAAGATTCAGCTAAGGCAATTGCATTGCATTTTATTAATGCTCGTGGCAGTGAAAATCCTGAGCAAGAAAAAACAGAAGATCAGGAGGATTTTGGCAAGGGCGTTAACCAAATAGTACAGAGTGTTTTTAAGGAATACGGTATTACGAGAAATATCACTAATCAGAACTATTTTGACCGACTGATGATTCACTTACAATATTTAGTTCAAAGAATCAGCACCAATGAACAAGATAATCGTGCGTTGAACCAAAGTATTGAATCTGATTTTCAAAAGATTTATCCAAAGTCTTATCGAATAGCAAATGAAATATGTGACAAGATTCAAGCTCGCTTGCAAATCAATTTGAATAACAATGAGCTAGTTTATTTCGTAATTCACATTCAGAGATTAATTCAAGAAAGATAATCGTAGATAATTCAGGGAGGATTATTATGGCAACTAAAGAAGAAATTTCAATGACGGGTTTTTCAATCGTCGCATATGCTGGAGACGCTAAAACTAGTTTGATTGAAGCACTGCAATATGCACAAAAAGGTGAGTTTGATAAAGCTAATGCAAGCGTTGGAGAAGCTAATCAATCAATCGTTGATGCACATAATGAACAAACGAAGCTTTTGAGTAAAGAAGCCGGCGGCGAAGATATGGATGTTACCTTCATCATGGTTCACGGCCAAGATACATTGATGACTACAATGATGTTGATGGATGAAGTCAAATTCTTTATTGATGAATACAAACGAATCGACAAAATTGAACGTAATTTAAACATGAAATAAGAGGAGGTCTTGATTTGAGTATTGAATTAAAACGGGTCAAAAAATTACCTAAGAACTTCGTTTGGGGTGGCGCTACAGCTGCCTTTCAAGTTGAGGGCGCTACTAAAGTTGATGGTAAAGGCAAGACGATGTGGGATGACTATTTAAAAGCTCAAGGTCGTTTTGCACCAGATCCTGCTAGTGACTTCTATCATTTATACCCAGAAGACATTCGCTTGTCGAAAAAATATGGTTTGAATGCAATTAGAGTTTCCATTTCTTGGACGAGGATTTTTCCTGATGGCTATGGCAAACCTGTTCAAGCAGGCATCGATTACTACCATAGATTATTCAAAGAATGTCTTGATAATGGGATTGAACCTTATGTATCCTTGCATCATTTCGATTCGCCGAAGACTTTATTTGATGATGGCGACTGGTTGAATCGTAAGAATATTGATTATTTTGTCGATTATGCGAAGTTTTGTTTCGACGAATTCAAAGAAGTTAAGCATTGGTTTACAATCAATGAATTGATTTCTTTAGCATATTCACAATATATCCAAGGTAATTTCCCACCAAATCATAAATTCGATGTCACAAGTGCCATTCAGGCAGAACACAATGAATTATTAGCACACGCTAAAGTCGTCAATTTGTTTAAAGATGGCGGCTATGATGGAAAAATTGGCTTGATTCACGTCTTGCAACCAGTTTATCCATATCCAGATACAGCAGAAAATCAACATGCTGCCGACTTGAGCGATGCTTTCATGAATGCCTTTTTGCTTGATGGAACTTTCAAAGGCGAATATACCGATAAGACGATGAAATTGATCAATGAAATCTTAAAGGCAAACGATGCGCATTTGGACATTGAACCGGGCGACATGGATATTTTAAAGAAGGCATCTACGCGAAATGATTACTTTGGCTTAAATTATTATCAACCATCATTCTTTGCTGCATATAACGGCGAGAGTACTAATCATTTCAATGGTACCGGTACTAAAGGAACTTCATCATTCAAATTCAAAGGAGTTGGTCAAGCAGTTAAAAATCCTGATATTCCAACCACCGATTGGGATTGGAATATTTACCCAGATGGCTTATATGATATTTTGAAGCGTGTCAGTTCAGAATATCCAAATAGTAAAGAAATCTTTATTACTGAAAATGGATTAGGTCTTAAAGAAGAATTACCAGAGAATGCTACTCAAGATACTATTATCAATGATGATAAACGAATCGATTTCGTTGACCAGCATCTGGAAGCTATCTTGAAAGCACGTAACGAAGGTGTAAATGTAAACGGTTACTTCATCTGGTCGCTTCAGGACCAATTCTCATGGGCCAATGGATATAATAAGCGTTATGGTTTATTCTTTATTGATTTTGCAACACAGAAACGTTACATCAAGAAGAGTGCTTTATGGTATAAGGCACTTGCTGATACGATGAAATAGCTTCTAGTTGTGGATTGTTACTATTAAATTAGGCATGACCGCAGTTGAAGCATAGTAATAGATTTAATTCTAATACTATGCTTTGCTGCGGTCATTTTTTTCGAAATCATATCCAGCATAATTAAAAAAGGGGTGTCATTATGCAATTTATTATTGATAAATTGGAGAAACATCAAAAGTTCTTTGATAAGATTTCAAAGAATATTTATTTGATGGCAATCAAGGATGGATTCTTGGCAGCAATGCCTATCATCTTGTTCTCAAGTATTTTCATTCTTTTAACATCTGTTCCTCCATTGTTTGGAGTCAATTTGCCTACTGGCTTAAACGATTGGTTCAACAAGATTTATAACTACACAATGGGATTTGTTGGCTTTTATGTTGCGGGGACAACAGCTAAAGCCTTCACAGGTTCTATTAACCAGCGTATCAAAGGTAGTAGATTTATTAACGGAACATCTACTATGATGGCTTCAATGTGTGGTTTCATGCTATTAGCCATTGGTACAACAAAGAGTGGCGCTTATATCGGCGACTACTTTGGTACAAAAGGTATTCTATCAGCCTTTGTTTCAGCTTTTGCAACCGTTCTTATTTACAAGTTCTGTGTTGAAAAAGATATTACTATCAAGATGCCTAAAGAAGTTCCTGGTGCTATTTCACAAAACTTCCGTGATGTCTTCCCATTCTCATTTTCAATCATTGCAATGGGTATTATTGATGTCTTAATCCGTGCATGGCTACACGTTCCATTCAGTGCCATGATTGCTACTTTGATTGCACCATTGTTCAAAGGTGCTGAAAGTTACTTCGGTATGGCTATCATTTGGTTCCTTATTCCTTTTTTCTGGTTCATGGGTATTCACGGACCATCAGTTGTAAAACCTGCTATCACCGCAGCACTTTATGGCAATACAACTGCTAACTTAGCTTTGTTCAAGAATGGTCAGTTCCCATTCCACTCACTAACAGAAAACTTTGGTAACTTCGTTGGTGAACTTGGTGGTACTGGTGCTACATTCGTTGTTCCATTTATTTTCATGTTCTTAATGAAATCAAAGCAATTGAAGGCTATCGGTAAAGCATCATTCATTCCTGTAATGTTTGCCGTTAACGAACCTCTATTGTTCGGTGCTCCAATTATCTTGAATCCTTACTTCTTTATTCCATTCGTTCTCTCACCAGTTGTGAACGTTGTTATTGGTAAATTATTTATTGATTTATTCAATATGAGAGGGTTCATGTACGTTCTATCGTGGGCATTGCCAGGGCCAATCGGTGCGTTCTTGGATACTAACTTCCAACCAATATCATTAGTTTTGATGGTTCTATTGCTTGCTCTTGATACATTGATTTACCTACCATTCTGTAAGGCTTACGATGCTTCATTAGTTAAAAAAGAAGCTGCTGTTGATGCTGCAGACGAAGCAGACGGCGTTGCTACTGCCGGAGTCGATGCAGGATCTGCAGAAGTTGCTACAGAATCAAACGATGCAACTGCTACAGCAACAACTGAAGAAACAGAAACAAAAGCTTCACCAGAAGATAAAAAATTAGATAAACAAGTTAAAGTCTTAGTACTCTGTGCCGGTGGCGGTACAAGTGAACAATTAGCCAACGCCTTGACAGAAGGTGCTGAGAAGTACGATGAACCAATCATTGCTAGTGCTGGTGCTTATGGTTCTCACCATGATATTTTGCCAAATTATGATTTAGTTGTCTTAGCTCCACAAGTTAGAACATATTACGATGATCTAAAAGCTGATACCGATCGTTTAGGTATTCAATTAGTTGCTACAAAAGGTCAACAATACATTGCCTTAACACGTGATTCAAAGAAAGCCTTGGACTTCGTTATGGAAAATTTGAATAAGAAAGATGACGATGATAAAGACGACAAGACGGATACTAAGTAATTAGTAATCTGGTTTAAATTAAAGAACGGTCAATTTGTATTCTGAATTGAACGTTCTTTTTTTAAATTTTAGCAAAAGCTTGTTTCAAATCATTTAATAAATCAGATTCATCTTCCAAACCGACCGACAAACGAATCAATTCATCTTTGATACCATTTTTCAAACGGATTTCTCGAGGGATGGATGAGTGCGTCATAACGGCAGGAACTTCAATCAAACTTTCAATACCACCCAGACTTTCAGCAAGGTCGATCAAGTTGAGACTTTCGACAAAGCGCTTCGCATCTAAGCCAGCTTGTAATTCAAAAGAAATCATAGCGCCGAAACCTGACATTTGTTTCTTAGCAATTTCATAACCAGTCGAATCAGGATTTCCTGGATAGTAAATCTTAGCAACCTTATCGTTATTAGCTAAATAATCGTAAACAGCTTGAGCATTCTCTTGGTGGACCCGCATTCTAACACCCAAGGTTTTAATACCACGCATCAAAAGCCAACTATCATCTGGTCCTAAGACGCTGCCGATAGAATTTTGTAAAAAGGCTAGTTCGTCAGCAATTTCATCGTCATTAGTAACTGCAAGACCAGCCACGACGTCGCTATGACCACCTAAATATTTAGTGGCACTGTGAACTACGATATCAACGCCTAAAGTTAAAGGATTTTGATTATAAGGAGTGGCAAAGGTATTGTCGACGATAGTCTTTAAATTATTATCTTTTGCAATGTCAGCGATAGCCTTGATATCAGTAATCTTTAAGAGTGGGTTAGTGGGAGTTTCAAAATAAATAGCTTTGGTATTTTCTTGAATGGCATTTTTAACAGCCGTTAAATCTCTAGTATCAACGACCGTGAATTCTAGTCCAAAACGTTTGAGAACTTTATTGACGAGTCGAAAAGTTCCGCCATAAACGTCATTGCCGATGATAATGTGATCGCCATTTGAAAATAGTGAGAAAACAGCATGAATTGCTGCTGAACCGGAAGCAAAAGCAAAGCCTCTTTTACCATCTTCGATATCAGCAATCAAACTCTCCAAAGCATTCCGTGTTGGGTTGCCAGTTCGAGCGTATTCCCATTTAGGTTCAGCTCCTAATTTATGCTGATGAAAAGTCGATGAACGATAGATGGGTATTGAAACTGCACCAGTTTCTTGGTCTTCACTAATGCCACCATGAATTAATTTTGTATTGAATTTCATAATAATCTCTCCTTTAATTTTTGCGTAAAAAAAGGGTGCAAATCAAATTTGATTTGCACCCTACGCGTGATATACCAGTAGTCTAGCTTGATTTTAGATACTCAAACTGACGGCACGCATAGAATGCGAACCGCAACAACATGAAGCTGTTTGAGTATTGAATAAAATCATGGCTGTTACCTCGTAGTAATTTATGTGTTGAGAATAGATTAAAAAAATTGTTTTGTCAAATGTAATTTTATTAATTAAGCATTTGGTTATAACTAGTAACCTTATTTACACCGTTATCGCGAGTCATCATTGTTAAACTGGAGTTTCTTGGACTAACCGTTACGTCAAAATCACCATCGTTATAACGGTCAGTGATTGAACGAATCGTAGTTCCATGTGAAACTAATAGGATTTTGTCGCCATCTTTAGCAACTTCATCCATCTTTTCGAAGCCACGATTGACACGAGTCCAATATTCCTCAGCATTTTCAGCATCATGGAATGGATCAGCCTCTTTCATGAAGTCTTTGGTTGCATCTAAGCCATATTTATCAATAATTTCACTGAAGGTATCGGCGCCGTGTGGTTGTCCAACCATAAACCAGGCTTCAGGAGAATTCATGCCTTCATAGTAGCCATAAAATTCTTCACGGAATTCCATCATCTTTTGAGGCGTGATTTTATCATGATTAATATTTTGATCGACAATCAATTTGCAAGTATCGATGGCACGTCTAGCATCAGATGAAAAAGCGGCCGCAAAGTCAACGTCTTTTAAAGCATTAGCAGCTTGTTTAGCTACTTCTATGCCATCTGGAGCTAGTGGAGTATCCGACCATCCTTGCATTTTATTGTAACGATTGAACCAAGTACGTCCATGACGAACTAAGTAGATTTGGTATTTTGCCATTTGAAACTAGTTCCTCCCTCAATATGTCTAATCTGATTTTACTACATTAGATTAATGATTGATTGTATTTTGTAATCTTATTATTGTCACCATCACGTTCAAGTAAAGTCAGACTAGCATTAGCAGGAATATCATCTAATTTAATATCGTCAGTTTTATATCTAACTGCTAGTCCTAAAATGGTAATACTGTGAGTTACTAATAAAATTTTATCGCCATCGTGGGCAATTTGATCGATTTTTTTGAAACCACGTTCGATTCGACCCCAATATTCTTCAGCATTTTCAGCATCGTGAAGTGGGTCAGCTTCTTTAACGAAGTCCATAGTGGCATCGAAACCATATTTTTGGACGATTTCGGCAAAGTTTTTAGCGTGATGTGGTTTACCGATTGAAAACCATGATTCAGCAATACTTTTACCCTCGTAAAATCCATAAAATTGTTCTCTAAATTCAGCTAATTCGTAAGGAGTTAGCTGATTTCTATTTCTTCTAGTAATAATTCGACATGTGTCAACTGCACGTTTCATATCTGAAGTCATAGCAGCTGCAAAATTAACGTTCTTCAAAGATTCGGCAGCTTTTTGAGCTACAGCTACGCCGTCATCTGTTAGAGGAGTATCGGACCAACCTTGCATTTTTTCATATTCGTTGTACCAAGTTCTACCGTGTCTCACTAAATAAATTTGATATGACATAAAATTCGCCTCCTAGTATGACAATACTACTATAGTTAAGTCTTATTTTTAGTTATTTTGCTTATAATTGTGTAAAGTTAAGGTAGTCAAAGGATTGGGAGGTATTAATTTTTATGAAAATAGCAGTTATTGGTGCTAATGGTAAAGAAGGTTCTCTAATCGTCAAAGAGGCTGTTGCAAGAGGCTTAGATGTAACATCAATCGTTCGGGCAGCTAAGAAATCACCGACAGATAAATATTTAGTCAGAGATGTTTATGATTTGAAAGCTGAAGATGTAAAAGACTTCGATGTTTTGGTCGATGCCTTAGGTTTCTTTGGACCAAACGTCAAAGAATACGTGCCCGCAACCAAGCATTTGATTGAAATTTTAAATGGCTCTGAAACTAGACTATTAGTTGTTGGTGGAGCCGGTTCATTGTACGTCGACAAGGATCATAAACAAAAAGTCTACGAACAAGCAGGTTTCCCAGACGCAGTTAAACCATTGAGCGAAGAAATGGGTAAGTCATTGGACGAATTGCGTGACAGCAATATCAATTGGACCTTCATCAGTCCGGCAGCAACCTTTGAAGCTAAGGGTGAAAAAACTGGTGAGTACGTTTTAGCAGGCGAGGAATTGACTTATGACAAAGATGGCAAGAGCGTCATCAGTTATGCCGACTTTGCTCTAGCAATGGTTGATGAAATCGTCAATGCAAAACATCAAAAAGAGCGCATCAGCGTTAGATGGTAGGTAATTAGATGAAGATTTTACTAACATATACAAGCATGACTGGGCGAAATGAAAAAATTGCTAAGTATTTAGACCAGTATTTACGCGACCATGGTGCAGAAGTGACTTTGCAGCAAATCGTCGATACGGATGCTTTTGAATTAGAGGATTACGATGCCGTTATTGTGGAGACATATACATATAACGATGGCGAAGTTCCAGATGAGGCGAAGGACTTTTATGATGATTTAGCAGACGTCGATTTAGAGAAGACTAAATTTGCTGTTTTAGGTTCTAGTTCTAAAGAGCATCTTCACTTTGGTCGAGCAGTCGATTACTTTACGATGCAATTGAATTCCAGCAACGGAGAACAAGTTGCTGACTCAGTTAAAATCAACCAAGATCCAGATGAGGCTGACTTCAAGAGAGTTGATATGTTAGCTGATAATGTTTTGAAAAGTTTAAAATAGTTTGTAATAAATAATAGTTGCAATAATCGTCAATGATTTTTGCAGCTATTTTTTTATATTTCTGAACATGTGTCTTAAATTAATCAAATTTACCTTGATTATGGCAATTATCCCCGATAAGATTTAATTGTATATATAAATAAGGGGGTCGTGGGGATGACTGTTTTAATCGGATTAATAGCCTTTTTTGCAATGATTTATTTTGCCATTAAGCTGATTAATCAACATAAAGTACGTAATAAAACTCGTACCGGTAAAGCAATTAAGAAAAAATATCGAATTGGTTTATTTAGTAGTTTGATAATTTTGATAGTTGCCTTTGCCAGCGGTGGGGGAACAACTGAAGAAAAGGTATCGCATCAGGATCAAAAAAATGAGCCTAGAACTTCAGTTGTTGCAACGAAAACAAAATACGTCGGTAAGAGTAAGTATAAAATCGTTAAAAAAGAACACGTTGCTTTAGTAGCTCAAAAAAATAAACTAAAAGAACAAGAAGATAGTTTACAAGAGCAAAGAGACCAAATAGAAGATAAAGAAAAACAAGAACAAGAAGAACAGCAACAACAACAAGAACAGGCCCAAAAACAGCAAGAGGAGCAACAAAAACAAGCCCAACAACAGGCTCAACAGCAACAAGAAAAGCAAAACCAACAACAAGAAACTCAGCAACGTGGTGATATGACTACCAGTCAATCTGGAAAAATCGTTGGTAATTCTAATTCGCACATCTATCACGTACCTGGTCAAAGAGGCTACAAGATGAATTCATCCAATGCCGTTTATTTCGATAATGAGCAGGATGCTATCAATGCTGGTTACAGAAAGGCGAAGGTCTGATGAAAAAATTAATTAAATTGTTGATGGTTTTTGCATTGCTGCCTTCACTGACAGCTTGTGCCAACCAAAGCCAAGCCGCTAGTACTACTGATAGTAAGGTAGAAGTTGTAAAAAACTATTCTTATCAAAAGAAAACTAAAAAATTAGTTACTAAAAATAAGAAATTAAAAAAATCTATTACCAAATTGCAGCAAGAAATAGCTGACGATCAGAAGTTTATTGACGAGCACAACAATAAACCAGTCCAGAATTCTGCTAACACTAAATTAGCCGATATGAACTATAACGGAACGCAAGAAATTATCGTTAATAACAATCAGCCTAATTTTTCTCAAACTGATTTGAACACTAATAATGGTGCTTGGCAAAAATATGGCGATTTGGATAATCTTAATCGTGTCACGTCCGCAAATGCTTTGTTAAACGTTTCTTTGATGCCATCAGCCAAACGTGAGGCGTTGCATTGGAATCCAACCGGTTGGCATAATAAACGAATCAGCGGGGGATGGCTCTATAACAGAAGCCATTTGATTGGCTATCAATTGACGGGTCAAAATAATAATCCTAAAAACTTGATGACAGGAACTCGTTCATTGAATAGTCCGGAAATGTTAGCTCATGAAATGGATATTGCTTATTATTTGAAGAAAAGTAGTTCCCATTACATCAGATATCGTGTCACGCCAGTCTTTAGAGGAAATGAATTGTTGCCTCGCGGCGTGCAAATGGAAGCTCAATCAATCGGTGATAATTCGGTTCGCTTTAACGTCTATATTTTCAATGTTCAATCAGGCGTTACTTTAAATTACGCAGATGGAACTAGTCAAATTGGATAAAAATTAAAAAATGGACTCAGTAATCTTTTTTTGATTACTGAATCCATTTTGATATATTTCAATGCAGGCTCTCTCTTATTGTTACTTATTAAATGCTATAAAATATTTATGTTAAGTATTTTTACTAAAAAATACTCTATTAAAATTAAAGGAAAAATAGAATAAGCAAGATTCTAATAGGTGGGATAAGAGGGCTGTAACTTAAATTTGATAAAATTGTTATCATAAAGTAGTCATAAGTAAATAGAATGACATAGTTCTAAAACAGCGCTATCAAGCAGGTAAATTGTACTCAAGGTTCATAAGTAAATAAAATGACATAGTTCTAAAACAGTTAATCCGCTTATCTCTTCAAATCTAAGGGTTCATAAGTAAATAAAATGACATAGTTCTAAAACATGTTTTAACGTTCCAGAATTTTCTTGTTAGGTTCATAAGTAAATAAAATGACATAGTTCTAAAACTAACTTAACTTGTTTTCTGCATTTTGTTCAGGTTCATAAGTAAATAAAATGACATAGTTCTAAAACTTAATTTTGAGTTTGTCTTTTGGAGTTAAAGGTTCATAAGTAAATAAAATGACATAGTTCTAAAACTCACGATAATTATGTATCATCATTCGAGTTGGTTCATAAGTAAATAAAATGACATAGTTCTAAAACGCGTGGTCTTAGTATTCTGCCAATGCTAAAGGTTCATAAGTAAATAAAATGACATAGTTCTAAAACCAAAAGAAAGCAAAAAAAAAGCAAAAAGTAGGTTCATAAGTAAATAAAATGACATAGTTCTAAAACGTCTTCCTCTTCTTGCTTGCAAGAGTTCTAGGTTCATAAGTAAATAAAATGACATAGTTCTAAAACCGTTGTTTTCTAACCAAATTCTAATAATTGGCTTGTCACTATCATAATTAGAAATAATTTTTAAAGATATAAGTCTTAAATCAAAAGCCTCCACGTGATTTTATGTTCTATTTAGATTTATCATTTATCAGTAAACATCTGTAATGTTGAAAAGAAAAGATTATTATCTATGAAATCGAAATAAAGCACAATTCCACCGTTAATTTATCATATCCATCTTATCTTTTGATAATATCTATATTTTTTATTATTTACTATATCTAATATATCGTCAAGGTTTAATAGCAAATAGTATGGTTGCATAATAAGATCCATTTAAAAATTTAAATAATCAAGGTATTAGCTTTATAAGACGATTGGATTAAATAGTTCACTAGTTCATAGAATTTCTTCTAAAATATTGATATAAATATGGAAATGAGATACACTGTATTCGTTCACAAGTAAATAAAATGACATAGTTAAATTAAAATAACCATTAATGTTAAATAGCCATTGTGCCGCTCCTGCGTAGGAGCTTTTTTTTTGCCCTTTTTATCAGTCAATATGAAATCTTGTTTCATATAATCCAGTTACTGATTGATAAATTAAATCAGTATTGCCTAACTCCAAACCGTTATTTCTTCTTTTTCTGCCAAATTCCTTTTTTTTGATTCCATTAAAAGAGAGATATATTTTTGTAGAATTGACACTTAAAAATTTTAGTAGTTGCTGTAAAGTATCAACTTTTTCTGATGTAGAAGATTGTACAAAATTGTCAATGTTATCATTTAAGAATTCATACTCTTTTGTGTAATAGGGATATAATTTCTTCATTTTTATAGTGAGTTCCTTAAATATGTCAGTTAGAATATTTTTATTGTAAAAAGCTAAAATCAAATCAAAATCTGTATCCTCTGTTTCAAGTAACTTCAAAAGAGCTGAATGTTCAGGGGAAATAAATAATTGACGACCATTAATTATTTCTTCACCCGACTTTAGTTCCAAGTAACCATTTTTATTACTATACGTTAATTGTCCTATAGGTACTTTATCTCTAATGATTTTTATGGATTCCTTATGTTTAATATTTTTTTCTAACCAATTTTGTAAGTTTTCTTTTTTACTAAGAGATTTCATTAATCTAATAGGTATTGAAATTGATTTTGTCTTTTTATTGTCAATATTTACAATTGCAATATAAGAAGTTTTTTCTTCAGTAAATCCTCCATAAATTTTAGGATTTAAATTCTTTTTTTGAGGAATAAGGTTTTTATATTTGGATTTTGGGGAATATATTGTTTCTTTGTAAAATTGACCGGTTTTAATTTCTGTCTTTCTAGTAATATTGTATTGATGGTAATTAAATATTTTTAAGATTTTATCAAGGAATGTCTTATTCCAAATGGTTTTTCCAGTATTTTTGTCATATTGTGTAGTTCCATTGACTAATGGAGAGATTATAAAACCATTTTTTTTGTTGTCAGGTATTTTTTTCTCTTTAGAGTATAAATGTTGTACTTGGCCGTAAAATTTATTATATTCTCCATTAAGTAGTAGCATTTCATCTGTAGGAAATTTCTTTAATTGATATGTGCCTAAAAAACTCGCTAAATAAGCATCTTGAGCATGATGAAAGTCATTGACATTACGATTTTTTACTAATTCTGGGTGTTGAAAATGATAAGAGTTATTTTGGTTACTTAGTGCTTTTCTGAAAGAAGTAGAAAGATTAGCTCTAATTTGAATACAAGTAGTCCCTTCATCTTTGTACATGCTATCTAATATGTTCGCAACTCTTTTTACCATTTGAGAGGTTTGTACTAATTGACGATTTATAAATCCTAATTTATCCCTGTCTGTAATCACTCGTCTAGTCAGATTCTTAAATTTTTTCAATCCCATCATGCCATTGTTTAACATGTAAGTCCACCGATCTAGGTTCTTATCTATTATTGATGGATTCAACAATAAATAATCACCCTTACGTTGATTTTCTTTAGCTAATATTAAAGCCTTATTTTCTAAAGAATCATCAGGAATATAAGTTCTTGGTAATATATGGTCTACTTGATACTGAGACAAATTTTCTATATTTAAAGGTTCATCGGAGTACAATGATTTTCCGTTTTGTAAAAAATAGAGCATTAGACGTTCACTTGACAAATTATTTTTATATTTTTTAAAGTCATCTTTAATTTCTTTATCTGGAACTAAATATTGACTTAACTGTGGTTTGAAGTCATCAACCTTATTAGCCATTTTGTTCTGTAATTTTTGAATACGCTTTTTACGAGATGTGGATAATTCAGATTTATCACTTTCCCTTGTAACTTCAATGAAAATATGTTTAGGAGCATGTCCCATAAAAGTTACTATTTCTTGGACTATTTTAATTGCTTGTGTAATACCTCTTTTTAGAGCAGGGGAAGCATGAACATCATCGATCATATCAGAGATACTGGTATTTTCATTTTTGTTTAAATTATAATTCTCAATATAATTTTTGAAATCGTATTTATTATTTTTAATAATGCTATTGAAATTATTGTTTGTTGACCACATTAAATCCAAGATAGAATAATTTGATAGCTGTCGTGATTGAGGCGTATTAGTTTCGGTTTTAATATCAATAAGAGTTTTCCTAGATAAACGCCCCCAACCTTTATAACGCATGTTGGATAGTTGTTTGATTTGATTGTCAGTGTAATCGTAATTGGAATTATGTAGTTTCTCTTTTAATATTTGTTTATCTTCAAAAATTGTTAACCATTCAATAAGCTCTTCAATTTGCTTACTATTTTCTCTGTTTTCTATAAAAGATGATCCGAAAACTTTTTTCATATCTAAATAAGAAGTCAAACTAGAATTAAATTTATCCTTTTGCGATAAACCAATTAATATAGGATTTCTATAATATCCTTGAGCAATTAACCATTTTTTTACTTTATCGACGGTAACTTTTTTATATTTTTTAAATATTTCGTTATAAATACGCTGCTTAATTTTTACAGTTAATCTAGATCCATTTGGATTTGATTTTAGATTTTCTGTTATATGAATATTATTTAATTCATTAAGGGCTTCATATCGTTGATAAATGAAGCTATTCTTTGGTAGAACAGGTTCCCCAATTAAAAATGAATCTGTAACAGTCATACGACGAATAAACTGGTTTGATGATGCTTCTCGATCTACAATTTCGTCGAAATTCCATGGACGTATGTGTCCGTTTGATTTTCGTTCCATCCATGCAAAAGGGCTCTTTTCAGATGATTGGAGGGGTCCTACATAGTAAGGTATGTGAAATTTTAATATTGATAATAATTTATCTTTATTTTCTTTTAGAAAGGGATAATATTGACCTTGATTATCAATAATTTTCTCCATTTCTAATTTATTTAACTGATAAGGTATAACTCCATTTTCTTTATTACGTGGTTTAACTAGATATGTTCCTTCATCTATTTTTTTTTTCAGCTTCTTTTGCTAGATTCAAGGGTTCAGCTATTTTGAGAAAATCTTTTATACTAGAATAAAATTTCTTGATATCATAATTTGGTTCTCTGATGTAACTATAATAAGCTTTTCTAGAATCCATTACAGCATCTTTATCTTTAGTAGTATGCCACATATCACGTAATTTACATAAATCAATGTGATGTTTCTCATACTGTTTAACTTTTGCCATACTTAGATAAGATTCGCCACTAAGAATTTCATTTAAAGTGATGCTACTATATATTCTATTAGCGGAATCTAGTAGTGTTAATTGCTCATCATCTAGCAATGATTCTAAACTATCTAATTGTGATTCTACATCTTTACCTTTAAAGCTAAATTTTTCGTCATCTTTAGTTAGGGATGTTTTAAAAATAGAATTTAAATGAGCTGTATTGCCTAAGACTAAAGTAAGAACTTCATTTAGTCTTTTTTTTGAATTTTTATCAAGATTTAAATTATTTAAAATATTATTTGATTTGTCAGATACTTTTCCATGGCTAATTAGAATATTAGTAATATGAGTCCAATCACAATTGTCAGGAAAGGAAATATCATAATTTATTAACTGTTGATTGAATTCAAACAATTCTTTTGTCAAATCATTATTTAGATTTGAAATACTAAACTTTTGATGCTCATAAGTAAAGTTACCTCGGTATTTAAGAATGTTGTGAAGTGCCAAATAAACTAAGCGAATATCAAATTTCTTTTTGTTTAGAATTAATTCTTTTCTCAAGTGGAAAATTGTAGGGTATTCCTTGTAGTAATCTTTGTCTGTATAAGATTTATCAATAAATAAATTATATTTATCTCTCTTTCTATCAGAATCTTTTTTAGAAACCCAAGAATTTTGCAAACGTAACAAAAAAGAGGGATCAATTGTAGCTAATTGTTCACTAAAAACCTCATTAAGCCAATTGATATGGTTCTTTTTTCTTTTATAACGTCGTCTTGTAGAACGATATATTCTAGTCTTTTTTGCTGTGGATGCATTTTTAAATAATCTTGCACCCCAGAGATTTTTCTTTTTTTGATTGATTAAATCGTAGACTTCGCTTGTGGCGGCCCATCCAACTGAATTTGTACCAATATCTATACCAATATTATAAGGTTCTTCTCTTTTTGTCATGATATCCTCCATTTACATTTGTATTTGATACATAAAGAATACAATATATGAGCTAATTAAAGTGATTTAAATCCTAATTTGAGGTCTTTTTTATAAGATACATTTTTTATGTTGAAATAATAACTTTTTTGTATTATGAAAAGCAATTAACAAGTATATATGATGGTTCAAATTCGTAATATGAAGGAATTGCTAGTAAGTTGTTTAGATCTAATTATATTAAGTTATGAGGTTGTTTAGTTGAATCTTCTAGCAGCACTTAAACTGTCACGCTTTTTGCCACTGATGATGTCATTTTCCAATTGTATCTTTTTATTAAGTTTATCGAGTCGAATTTGAGAAGCACTTTTTTGTTCTTGAGCTCTAATATATTGCTTCAACAATAAATCGTGGCGTTTTTGTAAGGCGATAGGGCCAGTTTTTTGACTCAATTCGATATACTCTTTGATTTCTGGAATTGGCGTTCCTAATTCTCTTTGAAATTGGATTCCTTGCAACCAGACAATTGCCTCATCGTCGAAAATCCTTTGTCCTTCGTCATCACGGATAACAGAAGGGACCAGTCCTAAATCTGTGTAATATCTAATCGTAGCGATTGGCAAATCAATTTTTTTACTTACTTCAGAAATTTTTAACATTGTAATCACATTCTTAGTTTGTAAAGGAAAGCTTCATAGGTGATGTTAGCACCTTTTACTTTGCAAACTTAGACGATTTGTCACAGAAAAAAAGCATACCCGCAATGGATATGCTTTTTGAAATTCTAATAAATTAGTCTTTTGAAACTCTTTCTTTCCATGAAGTTGCTGTTTCAGCAAGAACTTTATTAAGGTCTTCGATGTTCTTCTTACCTTGATCGTTCATCCACTTCTTACCAGCTTCTTCACCATCTTTAGCGAATGGTTCAACGGCACCTCTCCATGTAGCACGGCCACAAAGAACACCATTGAATTTAGCATCTGCATCTTTAGCAAGGTGCAATTCGTCTCTAAATGCTTCAGCAGTAACACCGGCACTCAAGAAGATGTATGGCAAGTTTGTTGCATCACTTTGTTCCTTGAAGTACTTAACAGCTTCATCCTTTGTGTAAACAACAGGGTTGTCGCCATTGAATCCTTCAACGTAGTCAAGGTTAATAGGAACTTCAACCTTCAAGACGTCAATGTGATACTTCTCTTTTGAAAATTCTTTCATAGCTTCGATAACTTTGTGAGGCTTTACTTTAGCGTATTCTGCGCTCTTAACATCACCGATTGAGTCATCGTATGTAACTAATTCTACGAACAAAGGAATATCTTCAGCGACACATTCGTCACCGATTCTTTCAACGAAAGCTTCCTTTTGGTCAACGATTGATTTATCTTCGTCAGGGTCAGTGTATAGCAAGAACTTGATTGAGTCTGCTCCAGCTTCCTTGAGACGACGTACAGACCAGATTGGGATCAAATCAGGAATTCTACCTGGTTCAGTAGCATCGTAACCAGTCTTTTCGTATGAAACTAATAGACCTGAGCCATCAGCTCTAACTTTTGAAGCTGGAAGGCCATATTCTGGATCCAATAGAATAGCAGAAGCATAAGGTGTTAGTTCTTTAGAAATCGCTTTCTTGAACTCCACAATATCTTCCTCGTTAGCTGGCTTGTTTGCGGCTGCGGCTAACATTTTCTTCAATGAACCACGTTGGTCAATAGCAAGAGCTGCAATAACTCCGTTCTTGTCAGACATTTTTTCTAGTGCTGCGTACTTTTTTGGTGTTGTCATATACATTCATTCCTCCGAATAATAAATTAAACATTAGTACTTAACTATGTCTACCTTTTCAAAATAATCTTTATACTGTCTAATGTCAATATTTCCAGTCTTTTCTTGTAAAGTATTCAAGAGACCGACTGTCATAGCTCTTTTCATAATATCTTCTGGGCTTTCATCCTTAACTAAACCTGCAGCCAAACCGGCTACGGTAGAGTCACCAGATCCAACAGGGTTAACGGCGTTAATTTTTGGAATATTTATTTTGAAGAAGTCATTTTGGTATTTAACAAAAGCACCCTGTGCCCCTAGTGACACTACGACCCAAGGAATTCCTTGGAAAATTTCTTCGGTTGTCAATTTGTCTTTCAAATCACTCAAGTCAGTAATATCTTTGCCGATTAATTGAGCAATTTCGTCTTGATTAGGTTTAATCATAAATGGTTTAGTTTCATTTTCTAATGCTAGACGTAAAGGTTCATTTGAACTGTCTAAAATGACAGGAACATTATGTTTAGCAGCGAGTTGAACCATTTTAGAATAAACGCCAGTTGAGAGGCCTTGTGGCAGGCTTCCCGAGATAGTTACTAATTTAAAGCTGCTTACTTGATCCTCAAAATGTTCAAGAAAAGCATTTTCATCATCTTTTGAAAGGATAGGACCGGCTTCAAGAATTTCCGTTTGGTCGCCATCGTCATGTAAAATAGCGATACAATTTCTTGATTCTTGACTTATTTTCATAAAGGCATGGTCAATATCATTTTCATCGAGTTGATCAGTGATATATTGACCGATCGTGCCACCGATAATACCTGATGCTGTTACTGAAACGTTTAGTTGCTTAAGAACTCTTGTAACGTTTAATCCCTTGCCACCAGCTGTCTTGGAAACATCTTTAACGCGATTCACGGTATCGACGTTTAGGTGTTCTAATGGATAAGAGATATCAACGGAAGGGTTCATGGTGATTGTTAAAACTGAATTACTCATTGTGCGGACCCCCTTGTAAAATTTCAAATGGTCATTAAAGACCACCAAAAATGGGTTAGATGAAACAAAACCTCTCTAAGTTAGTCCGGCTTCAAGCACTGTACTGTTT
This sequence comes from Companilactobacillus halodurans, assembly GCF_009600995.1. NCBI lineage: Bacteria > Bacillati > Bacillota > Bacilli > Lactobacillales > Lactobacillaceae > Companilactobacillus > Companilactobacillus halodurans. The sequence continues at coordinate 46,585 of NZ_VDFO01000022.1, forward strand.
ATTAGTTCAGTGCTTGAAGCTGGGCTAACTTTTTTATTTCATATAGCCCAGATGAGTTACGCAACGATGGTAGCTCATGTTTATTTTTGGTTATTCTATTGTTTTTTTTGGAAATAAACAATACTTGTATGGAAATCAACAATATTTAAATAACCAAAGGTTTTATTTTAATAGTGGAAACGAGTTACACAAGCCAGATTCCTGTGCTTTGCGAAACTTCCCAAACTGCCTGCTACGCAGTCAATTCGTGAAGTTGTGCAAATGCTCGGAATCTAAGCGGGCTTGTTTCACTCTCTAACTAAAACGAGTTACACAAGGGCAACTCTCTACACCTAAGGCTATTTCCCAAATCCCTCGCAAAGTGCGCGAGCAATTCGTGAAATTGTCTTAGGCTCCGAGAGCTGACCGCCCTTGTTTCACTCTCTAATCGTGATAGAATCCTTCGTTCCATAATTTCATTTCGTGGTCATAGAAGTGAGGGTTATCGTGTTGTTCTGGATTGTCTTTGCTTTCAACGGCATCGATTTTTTTAACTAGGTCGTCGTCTTCGCCTAAATATTTAGCGGCTAGGAATGTTTTTACGATTTCTTCTGCTAGGTGTTCACCGACTACGGCACCACCGAAACTGATAACGTTAGCGTTTAGGTGTTCTCTTGCATACTTAGCTGTTGTTGTATCAGCAACTAATGCTGCACGTACTCCTTGGTTCTTGTCGGCAGCTGTTGAAACACCAACACCTGTACCACATAGTACAACTCCGAGATCAGCTTTGCCGTCACGGATTAAGTTAGCTACTCTCAAACCATAAATAGGGTAGTGAGTTCTTGTTGTGTCATATGTACCAACATCAATTACCTTGTGGCCCATGGCCTTTAACATATTTGAAATTTGAATTTTAACGTCTGTAACAATATGGTCGTTTCCTAATGCAATAATCATAAATTAATTCCCTCCTATTAGTATAATTTTTCAAGCATATCCAAACGAATTTGGTGACGTCCACCGGCGTAGTCAACACCTAAGTACTTGTCAACGATTGATTCGGCACGTTTCTTGCCAACGATTCCTGAACCAATGGCAATGGCTTTAGCACCGTTATGTTGTGTTGTCATGTGAGCTGAATTTTCTTCAGTAACATTGGCAGTTACCATTCCATGAATCTTGTTACTTGCCATAGCTGAACCTGTACCGTATTCATCGAACATAATTCCACGATCTGCTTTGCCATCTAGAACAGCGTGTGAAACTTCGACTGATGAATCAACGAAGTCAGCAGCTGGTTGTTCTGAAAGGTCAACGACTTCATAGCCTTTGCCTTCGTTTTCAAGGTAATCCTTGATGTAATTCTTTAATTCCATTCCTGCTTTATCTGAAGCTAATGCAATCTTCATAAAATAATCCCTCCATTATTAATTGGTAATAAGTCTTACATACTGTTGATAGTAATCGATAGTTTCTTTGGAAGCACTCTTGTTAGTAACCAGATAATCTACATCGTCTAGGCTGTAGAAAGTATAGAAGTCATTTCGATTCAACTTGTATTTATCGGCAACGATGTATTTAACCTGAGAATTATTTAAAGCAACGCTTTGAATTCGACCTTCTTCGGTATTGGCTGTCATAATTTGTGAATTTTGAATACCATTTACACCTACGAATGCTTTATCGAATTTTAATCCACCCACAGCATTGCTTGCTAGGGCACCGATTAATGTTCCCGAACGTCCACGGTAGATACCGCCTGCCAAAATTAATTCACAGTTAAGATCTGAATTTTTAAAGCTTTCAAAGACAGGAATACTAATGGTGACAACTCTTAAAGAATTAATATTTTTAATATTTTGAGCAATCAGTTCCAATGTTGTTCCTGGACCAATAAAGATAGTATCGAAATTTTCGATTTCATTTGCTGCTAATTTAGCTAGTTCTTGTTTTTCCTTTATGTGCACTTCACGTTTTTCAACATGGGAGGCTTCCTCAAGTGGGGAAACGCTGATTTTTTGTGCACCACCATGAATCCTGATTAATTTGCCAGATTCTGACAATTCCTCAAGATCACGTCTGATGGTCATATCGGAACAATCTAATAAGCTAGTTAGATCATTTACAGTAACGATGTCGTTTTTATCTAATTCGGATAGTATCTTTAGAAAGCGTTCTTTCTTTAACAAAAGATCACCTCTTTTTTGTTTACTATTGTTCGTTACAAACATAATCTAGCATCTAACTTACAAATTGTCAATCGCTTTAACAACGAAATGTTTATTTTGTTTGATGCTTTTAACTTGCCTGTTTAACAGTCAACATGTTAGTAACGCTACTATATATAGGAAAGGCTATTTAAAACCTTATATTTTTATATTTAGTATTGACTTATTTTATGAGAGCGTTTACCATTGTTCTTGTAAACAAAAACAAACAAACAGGTAGGTGATGGTGTTAATGGGAAATTTGGCTACTGATCAACTATTTAGCGAAAATGAAGTTTATATTTCAAAAGCTTCGACAAGAGAGGATGTCTTTCGCGAAATAGCAGCTTCACTTTTGAAAAAGGATCTTGTAACTAAAGACTTCATTAACAATTTAGGCTGTTCGTCAAATTAAGTTGATGGCAGTTTACATAAGCAGTTAGATCATAATTGGTCTAGCTGTTTTTTATTTGGCTGACGAGCTTGCTCGGAGCCAAAAAATTTGAAGATTGATACGCTTAATA
>NZ_VDFO01000023.1:0-46043 GCF_009600995.1 Companilactobacillus halodurans
TTAAACTACAAAACTCCACGGGAACTATTCACTAGTTTCTGTGGAGTTTAGAAATGTACTTTTCTGGTACTGATATATTTCGTATTTATTTTTGGACAAGTGGCTAACTTGTTCTTGTAATTTTCGTTTCTGATATAAATATAAAATTACTTATTCTTATCTAATTCGGCTTGAGCTTTCTTCATGATATTGTCAAGATTATCTTCTGAGTCAGTTGGAACTTTACGAACATCAAACTTGATGCCCTTCTTTTCCATCTTCTTGTATGTATCGATATCATCTTGGTCGAAAGCCAAAACTTTATTAGGTTGTACTTTACCAACTGAGTGAGCCATTGATCCGACATTGATTGTCTTCAATGGAACTCCCCCCTCAATAGCTCTAAGTACATCTTGTGGTGTTTCGAACAATAGTAATGCACGTTCGCCACCGAAATGCTTGTCATCCTTTGCAATCTTGATCATTTGTTTGATTGGGATAACGTGTGCCTTAATACCAGCAGGTGCGGCTTGCATAATCAAATTCTTACGCAAATCATCTTTAGCAACGTTATCTGAAACAACAATGATACGTGTAGGATTGACTGATCTTGACCAGCCAGTAGCAACTTGTCCGTGAAGCAAACGTGAATCAACACGTGCTAAGACGTATTTCATTGATCCAGGTTGACCACCACTGACAGCTTTCTTAGGAGCTGCTTTTGGTGCTGCCTTTGGTTGTAGAGATTCTGGACGAACCTTAACACCATCTTTGGCTGTTTCAATGATATGAGCAGCAATCTCTTGTGCTGAATTCATTGACATACGTGAAGCATAGGCTTCAATCAACATAGGCAAGTTGAGACCAGCGACGATGGCCCACTTATCTTTATGTGATTCGAACAAACCATTTACTTGGTTAAATGGTGTTCCTCCCCAAAGATCAACTAGGAACAATACTTGTTCTTGATCCTCTAAGGAAGAAACCGCTTTCTCCAACTTTGCTTTAAGGTCATCAGGCCCCATGTTAGGTTGTAACGTAACGGATTGAACATCTTTTTGTTCACCGAAAATCATTGAACCTGACATCTTGATGCCGTCAGCGAAGTCACCATGGCTTGCAATAACAATTCCAACCATGTTTAATCCTCCTTTATTTTTTATATGATTAAAGCGCTTACTTTGACCACCTAGTATGGTCAAACGATATAAAAAATAAATAATTTCTTAAATAAATTGCTTTAATCTGGCTCACCCTTCATGTGAACCCTTACATAATATCATTTTTTCAGAAAAAAAACAGGTTTTTTAACAAAAAGTCCCAAATAAAAACAAATTTAAACTTTTCGTAAGAAATTTTTAAATTATTTAATGCATTTTTGGTCCCTTATTCGCTACTACTCTGATAATAGATTCAAAAAATAGGTATTAAATAATCAAAAAATAATCCACTAAAATTTTTTTTATTTTAACTTATTTAACTCTTTGAAAGCATAAGCAATTTTACTTATTTTCGCTGATTATCGCTGATTTATCTAAAGAAATGCTTTTATTTCAATTTATTTACAAAAAGTTTGTATTTTAAATTTGACTTTTTCACCTGTTTTTTGTGCAAAACACATGATATATATAGTTTCAATCAAAAAACAGCCAGAGTATGTCTTTTTAAATTAAGCTGTAATTTGCAGAAACACCTTGATATCAGTCATCTAGGCCATTTTTAGTAAATTATAAATCCTTATTTTATTACAAAAAAATACAGTCAGAGTTAACTGACTGCCTCTTTAATTATCATTAATTTTATTTAGATAGTGGCTTCATTTCAATCATCTTACCAGTTAAACCAACTTGAACGCCTATTGCAATCTTATCTTTACGACTTGGATCGACCAATTGGAACTTGTTCTGTTTAACGATCCGTTTGTTGGTGCTCTTAAAATCAGCTAGTAACTCTTCATTGCTGCCTTTAATCAAGATAACAATAATTGAGAATCCTGAATCATGAACTTTGATTGGAGCGTAGTGCAAAGTTGAACTGTAAAATTCAACAACTGTACCTGCTGGCACGAAGAATGTTTGACCATCTTCTGATGGACTATATGAACCTTTAGTATCTAAAGTTGAACGTTGGCCTAAAACCATGATGACATCAGTCAACATAATATTAGTCTCGCTGCCTTGGTGATATTCGATAGCTGAGAAATTAGTTGATTGACCGGTACATTCTCCTGCTTCAATTGGCATATTAGCATAAATATCTTGGCCCATTTCTTGAATGACCGGAATTTCTTCTAAACCTTTATTTGATGGAGTATAAAAATTAGCTGGACTCGAAATTTTTACATTCTTATCCATAAAATCAGTTACTTCGCTAATATCATAATTTGTATAAACTTTACCGTACTTTTTAAAATCAGGATCATCAATTGAAAGAATCTTATAATCTGGATTTAATTTTTGAAATTCTTCTAATGAACTCATGCTTTTCCCCCATGTTCGTCTTTGTTTAATTCAAACATAATCTAACATTTAAAAACGTTTTAGTCAAGGTCAGACCTTTTAAGTAGCTTTCTCAGCTTGAAATTACGTATAATTCAAAAGACATAATTTCTAGTGCTAAAAACTCGAAAGGACTATCGCTTTGAATCAAAATTTAACAGCCAAAACTTTTCTAAATAATATTTTATCTGGAACAGCTACGGGAATCATTATCGGCTTAGTTCCCAATGCAATTTTAGCTGCTATCGTCAAATTATTCGACAATCCCTTCGCCGAAGTCTTAGGACAAATGGCTCTGATTTTTCAATTAACTACCCCACTTCTCATAGGGATTTTGATTGCGCAGCAATTTAAACTGCCGCCTATGCCGATGGTGGTAGTGGGAGCAAGTGCTTTTGTCGGCTCTGGAGTCGTCAAATTCAATCAAAAAACTCAAGCCTTTATTGGAAGCGGTGCTGGCGACATTATTAATACTATGTTGACTGCCGCTATCACTGTTGGCTTAATTCTTTTACTACATAAAAGACTCGGCTCTTTATCCATTGTCTTAACGCCACTTTTAATCGGAGTTGGTAGTGGAACAATTGGATTTTACTTGTACCCTTATACAACAGGTATCACTAAGGCAATAGGTCACGGAATCAATTTTTTCTCAGAATTACAACCGATTTTGATGTGCGTCCTAATCGCCTGTGCTTTTGCAACTTTGATTATTTCGCCGATTTCAACTATCGCGATTGGAATGGCAATTCAATTAAATGGGATTTCTGCCGGCGCAGCTGCCATGGGCGTTGCCGCAACTACAATCGTTTTAATACTCAATTCTTGGAAAGTCAATCGTTCGGGGGTTACTTTGGCAATCACTATGGGAGCAATCAAAATGATGATGCCTAATTTATTCCGAAAGCCTATCATCTTAATCCCTTGCTTAATCACCGCAACAATTTCAGCACTTCCAGTCGCCTTATTGAATATCACTGGAACTCCTGAATCGGCGGGCTTTGGATTAATCGGCTTAGTGGGACCCTTAGCTGCTTTAGAAGGTGGTTTGAATCCCCTTTTACTTCTAATTTGCTGGATACTAATTCCTAGTGCAGTGGCAATTTCTCTCCAATTTTTATTGGAAAAAGTGTTACGCCTCTACAATAGAAAAGAAGTATTTGAACTATTGGACTAAATATTTGGTTTTAAAAAAAAAGCCTTCAAGATAACTCTTGAGGGCTTTTTAAGTGGATTATGAAGGGTGATTATTTAGTTGTTACTTTAACAACTTCTTTATCTAACGAGACATCTTTATCCAAAACATTGTACTTCATATAAGAAACAGCAGGCATATTAGTAACAATGACCATCATATCAGTCTTCTTACCAGCTGAAGTAATCTTATCCAAATCTACTTGAGCAAGTTGATCGCCATGCTTAACAGCTTGACCATCTTCAACTTTGATATCAAATGGTTCACCCTTTAATTGAACCGTATCGATTCCCATGTGGACCAAAACTTCAAGTCCATTGGCAGTCTTGATTCCTAGAGCATGCTTCGTTGGGAAAATTGTCGTGATTGTTCCATCAACTGGAGCAACAATTTTTCCATCGGTTGGAACTACGGCATAGCCATCACCCAACATTTTTTGAGCAAAGGTTGAATCGGATACTTTTTCAATATCTTCCAAATGTCCGTTAGCAACACTATAGAAGATATCTGTTTCTCCAGATTTAATATCGCTAGGTTTTTCTGGAGCTGCAGGTTTTTGTGAAGTTGAAGCAGCTTTAGATGTTTCAATTGAAGCATTCTCATCAAATAGTTTCTTCAAAGCATCAGTTACGAATTGAACTTCTGTTCCGACCACGATTTGAATATTAACCTTATCCAAAACATTCACACCAGCAACGCCGGCACTCATAATCTGAGATTTATTAGCTTTACTTGTATCTTTTAACTGTAAACGCAAACGAGTCGTACAATTATCGATGACACTGATATTATCGTGTCCACCAATACCTGCATAAACTTTTTTAGCCATAATCATATATTTGTCATCAGTATTAGAAGCCGCAACTTCTTGTGCTGGTGCATCATTATTTGTTTCTAGAGGTTCACGACCAGGTGTCATCAAATTAAACTTCTTGATAGCAAAATCGAAACCAAAGTAATAAATTACAGCCATTACTACACCTTGAACTAACAGCATATAAGGCTTATTAGCAATAGGCATATGGAAACTTAAAATATAATCAACTAATCCTGCACTGAAGGTAAAACCAGCTGTCCAGTGCATGAAAGCTGCAAACGCCATTGATAAACCAGTAAAAATAGCGTGAATAACATAAAGTGGCCAAGCCACAAACATGAATGAGAATTCAAGTGGTTCTGTAACACCTGTAAAGAATGATGCGAAGGCACCAGCTAACATCAAGCCGGCTGTTGTCTTCTTTCTTTCAGGAAGAGCATTTTTATAAATTGCTAAGGCTCCGGCAGGAAGACCGAACATCATAACAGGGAAGAAACCAGCTAGATACATTCCAGTAACTCCCTTTGTTCCATGGTTAGCCCAGAAGTTACCAATATCATTGATACCGGCAATATTAAATTCAAAGACTTGATTCAAGGCTTGGTGCAAACCAGTTGGAATCAATAGACGGTTGAAGAATCCAAAGAGTCCTGAACCAATCCAGCCTAAGTTAACGATGAATTTACCAAAGTTAATTAAGGCATCGTACAACACTGGCCAAACGAATAGTAAAATAACTGAAATAACTAGCATTACTAAAGTAGAAAGAATTGGTACCAATCTCTTTCCACTAAAGAATGATAAAGCCATTGGCAATTTGGTCTCGTGAAAACGATCAAACAAAGCTGCGGCGATTAATCCAGCAATAATACCAATGAAGACATTTCCGGCAATCGCATTAAAAGCAGGATTAACATTTTTTATTCCAATTCCCATAAGCATGGAAACTTGCTTTGGAGCTAAAACATAAGTTGGAATGATATAAGCAACGACACCAGCCATAGCAGCAGCACCATCTTTTACTTTTGCCATTCCGATTGATAGACCAATTGCAAACAATAATGCTAATTGGCTAAGAATAGCATTACCACCAACTTGCAAAAATTGAGAGAAACCCCAATTTTGTGGAAGCCAGTGACCAATACCTTCTAGTAAAGCGGCTGCAGGCAAAACTGCAACTGGAAGCTGAAGGGATCGGCCCATTCTTTGAAGATAGGTTTTCATTTTCCTATTTTCCTCCCTTAATAAATAAATATCTTTAACAAACCTAATAATACTGGTATACATTTGGTATATCAATAGTAAAAAGTGATTTTACCATTTTGAAAGCACGTTAAACGTTTACATAAATAAATTGGACTAGATAGATTTAACATTGGTATACTCCGATATTACTTTTTCATTAAAGAAAACTAATGTAAACTTTAATATTGACTTAATATAAAAATCTTGATATCTTTATATTTACGATATTTGAGGGAGTGAAAATTAACTGAAAACGCATCTTATATATTTCTTGCATCGAATCCAATGCTAGTGTGGCACATTACCTAATCGCAATGCGCTTTTTTTAAACCCTAAAATAATGAGGAGATGTCAATGAAAAAGAACCCTTATCAACAAGGATTCCAAGACTTGAAAGAAACATATAACACAAACGATTTTAAAACTGGACTAACAACCAAAGAAGCTCAAAAGCGTTTGGAAGAAAATGGTCCTAATAAACTGGAAGCACATAAAACTCCAAAGTGGAAGATATTTTTCCGACAATTCAATAATATGGTTATCTACGTGCTGATTGCAGCTACGATTATAACTTTATTGATGGGTCATTATTCTGATTCGATCATTATTTTCTTAGTAGTTATTATCAATGCCATCATTGGATACTATCAAGAATCTAATGCCTCAGACGCCTTGGATAAAATTAAACAGATGTTATCAATTGAAGCTACCGTTTATCGCGATGGCAAAAGAAAGGACATCCCTGCTGAAGAATTAGTTACAGGTGATACAGTCTTTTTAGAAGCTGGCGATAACGTTCCGGCCGATTTAAGAATTATTGATTCTGATAATTTAAGGATTCAGGAATCTGCTTTAACCGGTGAATCTAATTCTGTAAATAAAATTTCAGAAGAATTAAGTAAAGAAAATATTGCTTTAGCAGATCAAAAAAATATGGCTTTTGCTTCAACTGCAGTTACTAATGGTAGTGGTAGTGGCTTGGTCGTGGCAACTGCTAAAAATACTGAAATTGGTAAAATTTCTAGTGAAGTAAGTTCTGTTAAACAACGTAAAACACCTTTAATGCAAATTATCGATGGATTAGGAACTAAAGTTTCATACTTCATCGTCTTAGCATCGATCGTTATTTTTATCGTTGGCTTAATCTTTGATACTTATTCCTTACCTGTCTTAGCTTTAGCTGTCGTTGCCATGATGGTTGGTGCTATTCCTGAAGGTATGCCCGCCACAACTTCAGTTATCTTAGCTAAAGGTGTTAGCGACATGGCAAAAAAACAACATACCATCGTTAAAACCTTACCTGCTGTTGAAACGCTTGGTTCTGTCGACGTAGTAGCAACTGACAAAACTGGTACATTAACTAAAAATGAAATGACTGTTACAGATATTTTGATTGATGATCAAGAACTCCAAGTTACTGGGACTGGTTACAAGCCAACTGGCCAAATCACTAAAAATGGTCAACCAGTAGAAATATCTGAGAAACTCAAACTTTTTTTAGAAGCTGGTTATCAGGCTAACGATACGACCTTGCTTCATGAAAATGGTCAATGGAGTATTTCTGGTGAACCAACTGATGGAGCCTTTTTAACGCTCTATCATAAGGTCTTCCCTTATGACCAAATTAACAAGTATCAGGAAGTTGATATTTTGCCATTCGATTCCGATTATCGTTATATCGGTAAAATCGTAAAGGATAGTGCTGATCAACGTTTACTATTTGTAAAGGGCTCACCTGACAAACTTCTGGATATGGCTCAAAAACAGGATAGTAATTTTGACTATGACTATTGGTTTAACAAGGTTCAACAATATTCAAAAGAAGGTAAACGTGTCATTGCTGTTGGCTTTGAGAAAGCTCCACAAACTGCCGATGAAGTAACTCACGAAATAATCGTCGACGGCTTGAATTTCTTAGGCTTAGCTGCAATCATCGACCCACCACGCGAAGAAGTAATCGAATCGTTAAAGGTTATGCGTACAGCTGGAGTTGAAGTTAAGATGATTACTGGTGATAACGCCGTTACAGCCAAGTCAATTGGACAAAAGTTGGGCCTTGCTGAAAAGATTCACGCAATTACTGGTCCACAGTGGGATGAATTATCCGATGAAGAACGGATAACTGCTGCAGATGAAAACCAAGTTTTTGCCCGAACGACTCCAAGTAATAAATTAGAAATCATCGAAGCTCTCCAAAAAAATAACAAAGTAACAGCTATGACTGGGGATGGCGTCAATGATGCTCCAGCTTTGAAACGTTCCGATATCGGTGTTGCCATGGGTATCAAGGGTACTGACGTGGCCAAAGATTCAGCTGATATGATTTTGACAGATGATAATTTTGCAACAATGTCTTCTGCTATTAAAGAAGGTCGAAGAATTTTCGATAATATAAAGAAAAGTATTCTTTACCTCTTACCTATCTCTTTTTCTGAAGGTTTAATCGTCGCCTACGCTATCTTGACGAAACAAGAAATTCCATTGCAACCGACACAATTGCTTTGGATTAACATGGTTTCAGCAATCACGATTCAGTTTGCATTGATCTTTGAGCCAGCCGAAGAGGGAATTATGAATCGTCCACCACGTAAAACTGGCAGTAAATTAATGAATCGACATGATGTATTTCAAATGACCTATGTAGCAATTTTAATTGCTGCCGTAAGTTTGATTATTGATGTCTATCTCAACAGTCATGGTGTCAGTGAAGTAATTTCAAGTACGACAATGGTCAATACTTTGATAATTGGTAAAATTTTCTACCTATTTAATATCCGCACACCAAAGCTTGCTCTGTCCAAAGAACTGTTCTCTAATTCCAAAGTCTTCGTTTTCGTTGGATTGATGATTCTCTTGCAACTATTCTTAACGTACGTTCCATTTATGCAAGGAATTTTCTCAACTGGTTCAATTGGTCTAGTAGAATGGGGCTTGGCAATCGTTGCCGGAGCAATCGTACTATTAGTAACTGAAATAGATAAAATCATCCGTTTGAGATTAAATAGCTAATATAATTAATAAAAGAGGTTCCCAATTCAATTGAATTGAGAACCTCTTTTTGCTATCGAATAAATTATGCTTCTGAAACTAAAGGATATTTATTATCTAAAACATAGCCAAAGCCACGTACTGTTTTAATACAATCCTGTGATTTAGACCTTACCGCCAGTTTATCTCGTAAGTGACTAATATGAATATCAACTGTTCGACTTGACCCTGTGGCATCATAACCCCAAACGCCCTCTAGCAGCTGCTCTCGACTCATCACTTTGCCTCGATGCTGAATCAAATACCAAAACAGACTGAATTCCTTGGGCGTTAATCCCAAATCATAACCATTGTGAGTAACACGATAATGTTTAAAGTCGATTACAACATCATTGTATTTGACTCGTCTGTTTTTGAATTCTTTTTTAGAAACCTTGGGTAAATCTTTCCGAATCGAAAATTTACCATATACCCAAAACAATTGTTTGATTTTGGCGACTAATTCAGTATAGTCGATGGGATTAGTTAGAAAACTATCAATATTAATATTATAGAATAATGAACGATTCTTTTTTTCTTTGGCAGGTGCAAGAACAATAATTGGACCAGAAATTTTATTGCGCAGCGTCTTTAGTATTTTTAATGATCGTTTTATATCCATTGTAGAGAAATCCCAAAGCAACCCTGCAATATTTTCTTCTTCAACTACTTCTTCGACTTGTTTTGGATCAGTCACATTTCGAATGAACCACCCCTGACGATTAAAATGACTATTGATTTCAATAAAAAGAGGCAGTCTGTTGCTTAGCAAAACTAACGGTTGCATTTTTAATACTTCCCTTCAGTCATTTAATATTGTGAGGATAGCAACTTTACAATATTAAAATAAAGAAATCTTTACAAAAAAGCGGCTAAAAACTGGTGACAGTCATATCACGTTTTGATTATAACAATGTAAATATCCTAGGTCATCGACTATTGGCAAATTGTCTATTGTAATTCAATATACCCAAATACAAATGCCGTTATATCAACTTATTTTTGGCTTCTCCTTATATTTCACAAGTTTACAAAATGGATGTATATTTTTACCACACTTTACAAAAACTTTACAATAAATAAACATTTTATATACACGTTCCCGTTATCTTTATAAGTGTTCGGTAAATGGTTTTATCCAATACGATATTGAATAGGGGTTTTAGAAATGAAAAAGAAAACTATTATTACACTAGTTCTTAGTTTTGCAACTCTATTACTTGTCCTAACAGGATGTGGCAATAGTGGAAGCAAGAGCAGCAGTGCTTCAACAAAATCTGATAGCAGCAGTACTACTTCAGGAAAAATCACCGCTGTTGGTTCAACTGCTTTACAACCACTTGTAGAAAAAGCAGCTACTAACTTCCAAAAGAAGAACAGCAAAGTTAACATCACTGTTCAAGGTGGTGGTTCAGGTACAGGCTTGAGCCAAGTTCAAGACAAGTCAGTTACAATTGGTAACTCAGATATCTTTGCCGAAGAAAAACAAGGTATCGATTCAAAGAAATTGACTGACCACAAAGTTGCCGTTGTTGGTATGGCACCTGTTGTTAATAAAGACGCTAATGTTAAGAACCTTTCAATGGAACAAGTAAAAGATATCTTCACAGGCAAGATCACTAACTGGAAAGATGTTGGTGGTAAAGATGAAAAAATTACCGTAGTTAACCGTGCTAAAGGTAGTGGTACTCGTGCAACATTTGAAGCAGCCGTACTTAAAGGTGCACAAGCTGTTAAATCTCAAGAACAAGATTCAAACGGAACAGTTCAAAAGATTGTTGAAAGCACACCAGGTGCAGTAAGTTACTTAGCCTTCTCATACATCAATGACAAAGTTCAACCAATCTCAATTGACAACGTAAAGCCTACTGACGAAAACGTTGAATCTGACAAATGGAAGATCTGGTCATACGAACACATGTATACAAATGGTAAGGCTGATGGCGCTACTGCTAAGTTCCTTGACTACATGAATTCTGACGAAGTTCAAAAATCATTAGTTAAAGACATGGGTTACATCAGTATCCACAATATGAAAGTTCAAAAAGATTCTAAAGGAACTGTTAGTTCAAAATAAATAGTGTAAGAAGAACTTCAACCTTGCCCAATCTTGGTCGAGGTTCTTTTTTCATATACAGGAGTGATTCCCTATGGATGACATTCAAAAAAAATTACAAACGAAATCCAAAGCCACCTTTCAGGATTACTGGGGTAAGGGAATTTGTTATATATGCATTGGTATAATCATTTTATTAGTTACTTGTATTCTTTATTTCATTGCTTCAAAAGGTCTAGCCACTTTTACTCAAGACCACGTGCGTGTGATTGATTTCTTAACTAAGACAAATTGGAATCCCGGAGCAACTGATGCTCAAGGACATCCCGACGTTGGTGCTTTGCCAATGATTGTTACTTCATTTAGCGTGACACTTTTAGCAGCAATTTTGGCAACTCCATTTGCTCTAGGGGTAGCTATCTTTATGGCAGAATTTTCAAGTAAAAATGGTACTAAGATACTACAGCCTGTTATCGAATTACTAGTCGGTATTCCTTCAGTTGTTTATGGTTTCATCGGTTTATCCGTTGTCGTTCCTTTTATCAGAGGAATCTTTGGCGGAACAGGTTTTGGTATTTTATCTGGTACGATAGTACTCTTCGTTATGATTTTACCAACAATAACCTCTTTATCAGTTGATAGTTTAAAGGCGGTCCCATTATATTATCGTCAAGCCTCACTAGCCTTAGGCGCTACTAGATGGCAAACTATTTACAAAGTTATTTTGCGGGCTGCTATCCCAGGAATTTTAACAGCTATTATCTTTGGTATGGCTAGAGCTTTTGGTGAAGCTTTAGCTGTTCAAATGGTAATCGGAAATGCAGCTTTAATGCCAAAGAATTTAATTTCACCCGCCTCAACCTTAACTAGTAAATTGACTACCGATATTGGTAATACGGTCATGGGAACTTTGCCTAACAATGCGCTTTGGTCATTAGCCTTAATCCTATTATTGATGTCATTAGTATTAAATCTACTTGTTAAATTCATTGGAAAGCGAGGTCGTTTCTAAATGAATGCAAAAAAAATGGACCACTTAGCTACTGGAGTCATTTATGCATTAGTAGCAGCGGTCATCATAATCTTAATTGCAATTTTGGGGTACATCCTCTTCAACGGTGTTCCCGATATTTCTTGGAAATTCTTAACTACTGCAGCACAGTCTTTTAGTGCTGGTGGTGGTATCAGGGATCAACTATTTAACTCCATTTATTTGTTGATTCTAACAATCATCGTTTCTTTACCAATTGGTTTAGGAGCTGGTATTTATCTTTCTGAATACGCTTCAAATAATTGGTTCACTGATTTAATCAGAACTAGTGTTGAAGTTTTAAGTTCACTTCCGTCAGTTGTTGTTGGTTTATTTGGTTACTTACTTTTCGTAATTAAATTTAACCTCGGCTTCTCTATCCTCTCTGGTGCGATTGCCTTAACCTTCTTTAACCTTCCACTATTGACTAGAAACATTGAAGAATCGCTTCAAGCAGTCCCTGATCTTCAAAGAGAGGCTGGCATGTCGCTTGGATTATCCAACTGGAAAACTACTACCAAAATAATCCTACCAGCTGCTTTACCCGGTATCTTAACAGGATTAATTTTAAGTGCTGGTAGAATCTTTGGTGAAGCTGCTGCTTTAATTTATACTGCTGGTCAAAGTGCACCTACAGTTGATTACAGTAACTGGAATATTTTTTCACCAACAAGTTTCCTGAATCCAATGCGTCCTGCTGAAACCCTAGCCGTTCACATTTGGAAAGTTAATACTGAAAGTGTTACTCCTGATGCCAACTTGATTTCTAGCGCTTCATCTGCTGTGTTAATTATTGTAATTCTGATTTTCAACCTAGGAGCTCGTTTCTTAGGTAATAAACTATACAAAAAAATCACTGCAACGAAATGAGGAATTAATCATGAAAGAATACGATTTAAATGATAATTACATAATTGACATAACCGAAAAAAAAGCTCTTTCAACAAAGGATGTTCAGGTTCACTATGGTAATAACCATGCTCTTTTCAACGCATCAATGGCTTTTCCGCGTTACAAAATAACTGCTTTAATTGGAGCTTCAGGCTGTGGCAAATCTACTTATCTACGTTGCTTGAATCGAATGAACGATAAGATTGCCACCGTTGATGGACAAATCTTTTATCGGGATTTGGACATCAATTCCCCTAAAATCAATGTTTACGAAGTTAGACAACATATTGGGATGGTCTTTCAACGACCTAACCCCTTTGCAAAATCTATTAAAGACAATATTACTTTTGCCTTAAAAAATTCTGGTATCACAAAAAAGGCAGATTTAGAAGAACGTTTGGAACAAAGTTTAAAGGGCGCCGCACTCTGGGATGAAGTCAAAGATGATTTAAATAAAAGTGCTTTAGCTTTATCTGGTGGTCAACAACAAAGACTTTGTATCGCTAGATCGATTGCAATGCGTCCTGATATCCTATTGCTTGATGAGCCAGCTAGTGCTTTGGATCCCATCTCAACTTCAAAAATTGAAGAAACGCTACATGTTCTCAGTAAAGATTACACAATCATTATTGTGACTCATAATTTACAGCAAGCTTCCCGTATCAGTGATTACACTGCTTTTCTTCACCTAGGTCATATCATTGAATATAATAAGACTGCAAAAATATTTACTCATCCAAAAATTAGAGCTACTGAAGATTACGTTTCCGGAAACTTTGGTTAAAAAATAATCCAGCATTCACGTTTGTGAATCTTGGATTATTTTTTTCGCAGAATTAATTTATATTGTTCTGGCAATTCAGTTTTTCGAATAATATATTTTTTCGTAATTTGATGTCGAAGATCTTCATTATCTTTTCTCTCTTGTTTCATAAATAAACGGTGTATTTTATGATTAAAGCCCGTTATTATAGCCATCCAGCCATTTGTAGCCGTAATTGACCAATCATTGCCACTACCAGTAACTTGAGATTGAAGAATTTGGTCGCAAAAGTCAAAGGCTTCTGCTTTGACCAAAAAATCGCTTTGTTCACCTAAAACGGCTGTTTGTAAGTCATTAATTTTATCAATTGTCATTTAATTTTCCCCATTATATTGGATATAAAAAAGACGAGATTATTCTCGTCTTTTATTTTACCTGTTTATAAGGATTTTTGTATAGGTCTAATCATTATCGCTTTGTTCTCTTAGCAATTCACCTAATGATGGTTGCTCTTTAGGATCAATATGATATTTCTTAGAATATTCATCAACGGCATCTTGTCCATATAACTTAGCATCTAAAGGCATAAAGCCTGTTGCAATTGGATCATCTGGTTTAATCACAGCATTAACTACGATTGGTTTCTTGTTTCCGGAAGCTTGTAAATCTTTAATTTTAGCAAATACTTCATCAACATCTTTGATAGATTTAACTGTGAATCCAATTCCACCAAGTCCTTCGGTAACTTTAGCCCAATCAGCACTTGTTAAATCTACTCCATAGAGATGTTGTTTTGTTTGAACTTGCTCATAATAGATGAACCCTAGTCTTTCATTTGAAAAGACAATGTTGATAACTGGCAATCCGTATCTGACTTCTGTAATTATATCAGGTGCAACCATTGAGAAACCGCCATCGCCTGAAAGCGACCAAGCTTGACTATCTGGTACGCTTAAAGCTCCTGCTAATCCTGATGGCAAGCCAAATCCCATTGTGGCAAATAGACCAGAAATGGCAAAGCGTTGATTGTGGTTCATTGGTAGTCCACGCACTCCCCATTCAGAAACATTTCCTGTATCAACACCATAAGTATCATTAGGTCCAGCTATTTCAGCAATTTTACTTGTGACTGTTTCAGGATTTAAGCCTTCGCTGTCATCTTTAGCAAGTTGATCAAGCCAATGATCCCAGTTAGCTTTATTTTTCTGGTTAGCTTTCAACCAAACTCCTGCTGGCAAGGTTTCATTGGTATCAATCAAGGCTTGCAAATAACTCTTCGCATCAGCAATAACTGCATAATCAACATCGACAGTTTTTCCAATGTCGTAAGGATTAATATTAACATCAATTATTTTGACGTCTTTTGGCCATAATCCAGCAAATGGAAATTCCGAACCTAGAAAAAGAATTAAATCAGTATGTTGCAATGCTTCAAAACCAGACTTGCTTCCCAAACGTCCAAAAGTTCCAATAAAGTTAGGATGGTCAGTACTGATTACACCAGTTGCGGGAACGGTATTCATAACAGGAATATTGAATTGTTCAGAAAATTTTGTCAAAACGTCTTTTGCGCCCAACAAACCTCTGCCGGCATATATCAATGGATGCTTAGCTTCTTTTATCATCTTCAAAGAATTTTCTACATCTTCTGGATTGATAGTTTGCGTAAAGTTATTTTTCACAACTTTTGGTGTCTTAGTTGGAACATAATCAATTTCATCCGTGGTCAAATTTTCTGGCAAAATTACAACCGCAACTCCACTTTGTTTGTATGCTTCACGAATAGCTTGATTGATAACATAGGGAATTTGTTCTGCTGTCGTCACGGTCCGATTATAAACTGCAACGTTGGAAAACATTGGTCCCTCATCCATTTCTTGGAAATAATTAGTATTCATATTTTCTTGAGGTACTTGGCCCACTAAAGCTAACAAGGGAACATGATCCATCTTGGCATCATAAAGTCCATTAAATAAATGTGTAGCACCAGGACCAGCAGACCCAAAAGCAACTCCAATTTTCCCAGTGAATTTTGCATCAGCCGAAGCAGCTAATGCACCAACTTCTTCATGACGAACTTGAATATATTTAACTTTATCTTTTTCAAGATATAATCCTTCAACGGTATGATTAATTGAACCACCTGGAACGCCATAAATATGATCAACGCCCCAATCTTCCAAAACTTTAATTAAGGCTTGTCCAGCAATCATTTTTGTCATACTACACACTCTCTTTTCTGCAATAGTTATTTTTTCTTTTTATGTTTGCAAACGTTATCATCGAATATTCCGGAAAATAAATCAAATAATTAATCTCGCAACAAAAAAAAGAATCAAGACAAATTGTCCTGATTCCTGAATTCACTAATTATCAAAAAATTGAGATATTACTAAGAAAACTATTCCCCCAACAATTACACCTATCCCAATTATGAGATAGTTCCAAAGTCCAAGAACACCCAGTAAAATCAGAACAATCCCGATTATTGGATGGTGTAATAATGCAATCCCCGTCTTAATAAATAACCAAATTATTACGAGTATCGCTACGCCAATTGCTATTAATAGCGGCGTTCCACTACTACTAGCATTGGTTGCCATTAATGTGAGCATTTGAAGCCTCCTTTTGTAAGATTGATTATATCATTAATCTCAAATGGAGATACGAGTTTTGTTTAATTAAAATATTTTTATTTTTTTACATAATGGACTGTAAGTTTTATGAAAATAATATTACAATCAGGGCTTAAGGTACCAAACAAACTTAATTATCCATTTGGATCTAAGGAGTCACATTTTGATATTTAAACAAAACAAAAATAGAAAATGGCTAACATTAATTTATCTGACAGCCTTCTTTTTATTAGAACTAATGGTTATTACTAACAATTCATTTTTAATGAGTTTTGACCATTCTATTCAAAATCTTTTTGGAGATATAACTACTCCTTTCAACACTGAATTGTTTTCAACAATTACTTTTTTGGGCAGTCCCATTATGGACGTGATTTATCTAATAGTAATCATTTTATTTTTATTTAAACAAGACAAAAAAATTGCTAGTTTGTGGATTGGATTTTTATTGATCAGTGGTAATATCATTTCATTTTTAGTAAAGATTTCCGTGAAACGAGAGCGTCCACTGCAAAAAATAATTCCCGCCTCGGGCTACAGTTTTCCAAGTGGACACACCTTTGGAACTACCATATTAGTTTTAACAATCATTGTCTTTATACTTCCACAAATAAAAAATCAATCGTTAAAAACAACTTTGAATTTAGTAATGATTTTATGGTTAATTGTTGTTTCAATTTCACGAATTTATTTAAGAGGACACTTTCCCAGTGATGTCATTGGCAGTATCCTACTTGCCAGTACCTGGTGGGAATTCTCGGAACTACTTTATTTAAGATATTCTGAATCAATTTATGATTTTCTAAAATTAAAATCAAACGATGAATAACAAAGAGGCCCAAATCCTATTACGGATTTGAGCCTCTTTGATTTTTATTTATTGAATAATTTCTTTAATTGCTTGTAATAAATTAGTTATGTCCTCATCATAAACTTCACCAATATTTCCAATTCTAAATGTTGGAACATGGGAAATTTTTCCAGGATAAATTACAAATCCATCACTCTTCAATTGTTGATAGAACTTATGGAAATCAAAATCTGCGGTTGGATAAATAAATGATGTGATAATTGGTGATTGCCACTTCTCATCAATTAAAACTTTGAAACCTAATTCTTCCATTCCCGTTGCTAGATGTTTTTGATTGGCTTGATAACGTTGATTACGAGCCTTAACTCCACCTTCTTCGTTCAGTTCTTTCAATGCTTCATAAAAAGCATGAACAACATGTGTCGGAGAAGTAAAACGCCACTTACCATTATTTCGTTCCATTTCAATATATTGACTATAAAGATCCAATGACAACGTTCTTGCCATTCCTTTAGTTGACTCCAAGGATTCCTTTCTAGCAATTACAAAGGAAAAACCAGGAACTCCCTGAATACATTTATTAGAACTACTGATAAGATAATCAATTTTATCATTTTTAACATCGATTGGAATTCCACCAAAACTACTCATAGCATCGACAATTGTCACAATTCCATGCTCTTTTACATAAGGAATAATATCCTCAATTGGATTCAAGATACCTGTAGTTGTTTCACAATGAATCATTGCAAAGTGAGTTATATCAGGATACTTATCTAAGTATTCCGTTACAGCTTCTAAAGTAATAGGTTCTCTTTCATCAACAACAAGATCCACATGGTTGATTCCATAGACATCAGCCATTTCACTAATTCGTTGACCGTAAGCACCATTGATAGCAATTAATAATGTATCATCATCTGAAATTGTTGAACTGATAACTGATTCAACTCCATACGTACCGCTTCCTTGTATGGGAACGGCTGTATACTCATCTTCTTTGACTTCGGCAAGTTCTAAAAGAGAATGTCTAAAGGATTGAGTTATTTTCTTATAGTCATCATCCCAAGTACAATAATCAAAATCCATTGCTTGTTTTACTTTTTCACTTGTTGTTAAAGGTCCTGGTGTTAGAAGCAAATATTTTTCTACCATTTTTTATCCATCGATTCATTTAAGTATTCAATAATTTGAACTAAATCAAATATACTGTCGACCACAAAATCAGCATTGGCTGATTCATATTCACGTTTTACTTCATTTCTCTTAGTTATTTGTTCTTCGTTATCCAATTCATCAAATTCAACTTGTGACAATCCCATCAAACTGCTGCCTTCAACTATCCCAACTGTTGTAACGCCAGCATTTCTACCTTCTTCGATATCAACTAAGGTATCCCCAACTTTAATGATTTTCTTAGGATCGTTGATATTGAATTTCCTCATAATGAATTGAATCATTGCTGGAGAAGGACGACCCATCCCATCAACATCCTCAGATGTAACAACTAAATCTGGAGTATATCCATCTTCAGCTGCTTTATCCTTAACAATATTCATCATCTCTGCAGTATAGCCTGTGGTTGTTGCAACCTTTATGCCATATTCCTTCAAATAATTAAAGGTCTTTAATACTCCAGATTTTAACTCCGTATATTCTCTGAGATAGTGAAGTAACGACTGTTGAAATCCTTCATAAATTTTCTTTCGATCTTCATCATTTGGTAATTCAGAATATTTCAGTTCCCATTGTCGTTTAACATCCTCAAGTTCAAGAATCTTGCCAATGTGGTCCCACTTAGCCATCCCCATATCTTGACGAATATCATCATCGCTTAACTCGATGCCAGCATCCTTAAACGCTTTTTTAAATGCGACAACCGGAGCTAAACTGCCATAATCAACGGTCGTTCCAGCCCAATCAAATATAACTGCTTCAATCATAAATTTTTCTCCCTAAATTAACGGCTTAAATAATAGCGTCTAATTTTAACCGCAATGAACTCAAGTACAAATGCTACTAAAACAACCATGTAAACGATAAAACCTGTCTCATGGAAATCAAAACTCATTCCACTTGCAACGTATAATTGATATCCAATTCCTCCAGCACCAGCTGCTGCACCCACAGCAATGGCATTAGCAAAATTAATCTCTAAACGAATAAACGTCCATGATACAAATGAAGCTACGATTGTTGGCCAAATAGCTTGAAAAACAATCACCCAGAACTTAGCTCCTGTAACTTTTAGAGATTCAATAATTGAATTATCAATTCCCTCAATACTTTCTGAATAAGCTTTGGTTAGATAGGCAATACTATGAAAACTTAATCCCAGAATGGCTGCGGTACTGCCTAAACCACAGACAATTGAGAAAATCAAAGCCCAAATAATAGTTGGTATAGCTCTAATCACTGCCATGACAACTCTTATTCCTGCTCCTAAATAAGCATTGGTTAAATTTTTTGAAGCCATAACTGCAAACAAAAATCCAAACACAGCACCTATAATCGTTGTTAAAATAGAAAGCACAACACTACTTCCTAAAGCTTGTAATAAAAGCCACAAACCATCTGTACCAGCATTTGGTTGCAGAAACATTTGATTTAAAGTTGTTGCTAATTCTTTAAAAGCAACGTTTACTTTGACTCCCGCCGCATCAAGATGAGTCAGGGTATAACCTGTAATCAATAACAAGGATCCAAATACAACGACAATCATCGTTCTTGAAAGACTTCTCGCATGTAACTTAATTTCAGGAGACTTCGGTGACTTTTGTTTTGGCATTACTTCGTCTTGACTGTCTATCATAAGATCACCTTCCTGATTTGATTTGAGATAGTCTCCAAAGCAATTACAACGATAATAATTGCCAACACTGTCATTCCAGCAGCGTCAAAACGGAAACTTTTATAGTAAATATCAAAAATAAATCCAATACCTGTACCCGTAAGAATCCCCACCAACGTGGCATCACGTACATTATTTTCAATCATATAAAGAATCCAGCTTAAGATACTTGGCAAAATCTGTGGCAAAACCGCTTGGAAAATAACTTGGAAATAACTCGCTCCAGTAGCTTTTAAAGCCAACATAGTTTCACTAGCTTCATCTTCAATAATTTCCATAAAAGCACGAATCAAGTAACCTATTGACATCAATAGCAAAGCCAAGAATCCGGTAAAATCACTTTGCTTGAATGAAAATAGAAGAATCATTGACCATGCAACTAAAGGAATATTTCTAAAGAAAGATGCAATTCCACGAACGATTGTCTGAACAAATGCATTGATTCCAGTAACCTTTGATCCCAACAAAGCCACAAAGATGGAAATAATCGCTGCTACTACAGTTGAGGAAATAGCCAAGAGAACTGTTTGCATTAGTTTTTGCCAAATTCTTGGCAAATATTGTACTGAATTAGGGGTTGGCTTAAAGTTGACTCCCAACCAAGCAAAGGCTTTTGGCAAAGCTAGAATTCCATTTAAATTATTGAAATTAAGCACCCAACTACCGAATACATAAATACCGCCAATAATTGCGATAATTGCGGTCTGATGCCATCCTTTGTGTGATAAATACTTTACTGGAGATTGCATTATTCAAGCTCCTTTGTAATGTCTTGATCATAAAGTGTCCTCAAAATATCCTCTGACAATAAATCGGCATCCTCATCAAAAACCAAATGTCCATGGCGAATACCAATAATTTGGTCAGCATATTTTTTTGCCATATTAATTTGATGCAAGTTTGCAATACAGATTAAGTTATATTCATCAGTCAAACTTTTTAATAATTCCATTACGTTTTGTGCTGATGCAGGATCAAGTGATGCGATTGGTTCATCACACAAAATAACCTTTGGGTGTTGAATTAAAGATCTTGCAATTCCCACACGTTGTTTTTGCCCACCACTTAATTCAGAACATCTTTGTAAAGCAAAGTCTTCCAAGCCAACCTTTTTGAGCAAGGACATGGCTTCTTCTTTTTCTTCTTTGGTATATCTTCCGAAAACACCTGCTAGAGTTGATTTATACCCTAGACGACCATGTAATACATTTTCAATTACAGTTAGACGCTCTACTAGGTTATAGTTTTGAAAAACCATGCCGATTTGACGGCGATACTTTCTCAATTGGCTCTTATTAGCAGTGCGAATATCGTTGCCATCCAAAAGAATTTGACCATCATCATCTTTAATAAGTTGATTCAGGCTTCGAAGAATGGTTGTTTTACCAGCACCTGAAGGACCAATAATAGCCACAAATGTTCCAGGCTTAATTTTGAAAGAAATGTCCGTTAAAGCTGGCTTATCTTTTTCATAACTTTTTTGTAAATCTTTAACCTCTAACATAGCTACCTCGCTTATTTACCAACTAATTCATGAGTAGGTTTGTACCAATCATCATTAACTTTTAGAAGAATTGTCTTGTCGCTCTTCTTTTGCCATAATGTTGGTGTTTTGCTCTTTCCATCGGAGAATAAATCTTTATTCTTAGTAAATTCTTTTGATGTGAAGCGCTTTGTAATTGCATCTTGATCTTTTTTAGCTAGAGCTTTTGTATTAACTACGAAAGGTCCATTTTGAACTGGTAATACAGAAATATTAACTAATTCTTTACCTTTGAATTCTGCGAATGGTGCATCAGCATCGTCTTTAACTTTGAATGTTGAACCAACCTTGTCGTAGCTTCCATCAGTAACTTTCAAGAATGGTGTTAAATCAATATCATCAAAAGCAGCAACGTCAACGTCACCCTTTAGCAAGTTAATTGCTGAACCTGGGTGAGTAGTTCCGTAAAGTACCTTAGTAAAGAATTTTCCACCTTCGGATAATTCATCTTTATTCTTTAATTTAAAGTGCTTTTGAATTTCATCTGTAGGAACGGCGAAACCTGATGTTGAACTAGTTGAAACAAATGATGCTTTTTGACCTTTAATTTTGTCGATGTCATACTTGCCATCTTTCTTATATTGGTCAGCTTTTTCCTTTGGAACCATCAAATATGAACGGTAACTTGCGCCTTTTGTTGTACCCTCTGGACCTGATTGAAGAAGCAATGGTTCAACTTTTTGATTTTGCGCATGTGCCTGAATATAACCATCGGCACCCATGAATGCCAATTGTGCTTTACCTGATGCAATTGCTTCAATAGCAACGTTATAATCAGTTGTTGTTTGAATATTGATTTTCTTACCCGTTGCTTTGTGTAATTCTTCTTGCAAAGCTTTACGTGATGCAGTAAAGTTCTTTGCTGATTCATTTGGATAGAACACCATTGTGATTTCCTTACTACTATCACCACCAGCCTTTTCTGATGCTGAACTCTTTGATGAACATCCTGCTAACACACCTGTTAGTAGAAGAAACACCCCTAGAAAAGCGGTTAATAATCGCCCTTTTTTCATAAATAACTCCCAACTTTCTTCGTCAATTTTTTTGAACATTCTTAGATTAACAAAGCAATGTAAAAAAATAATATATTTTCTGTAAATTAATGGTTTATTTCTTTTACATAATTTATACATTTTTTATACAATTATGTGATTGTCCTTTGGGATATAATGTATATGTAAAAATAAATAGGAGGTAAGTTTATGGCTACAAATATTCCTTATATTGAATTATCAAACGGTGTTTTAGTTCCCCAAGTAGGGTTAGGCGTCTTTAGAATGAGTGACCAAGAAGTTGAAAATAGCGTCAAGTGGGCTATCCAAAATGGATATAGACATATCGACACGGCTAGTTTTTATGACAACGAAGAAGCTGTCGGCAGGGCAATAAAAGACTCTGGAATTGACCGTAAATATCTTTTTGTTACTACAAAGATTTGGAATAATATTCGTGGATACGATGAAACAATTGCTCAATTCAATAAATCATTGGAAAAATTGGGCTTAGATTATTTAGATCTTTATCTAATTCACTGGCCTGCTCAAGGATTTGAAGAAGACTGGCGTGCCATGGAAGACCTCTATAAAGCCGGAAAGATTCGTGCTATTGGCGTTTCCAATTTCAAAGCTCATCATATTGAGCAACTTATGAAAAATGCTACGATTGCACCAATGGTCGACCAAATTGAGACTCACCCTTATCTTCAAGAAACTGATCTTCATGAATATCTCCAATCAAAAAACATTGCTCATGAATCATGGAGTCCACTTGGAGCAGGCTTGAATAAAGTTATCGACAACCCTGTTATCAAAGAATTAGCCGATAAATATCAAAAGAGTCCTGCACAAATAGTGCTTCGTTGGCATATTCAACGTGGAGAAATAATTATCCCTAAGTCAACTCATGAGGAACGTATTAAGGAAAATATTGATATCTTTGACTATCATTTTGATTTGACGCCTGAAGATATGAATAAAATTGCTGAATTGGATTCAGACCAACGTGTTGGAGCTGATCCAGATGACACTGATTTCTTGGATAAATCAATGACTTATACCAATCAAAACAATGCAAAATAATTTCAAATGAAAAAATTGAACGCAAAAAAAACTCGTAGACTAATAAGGTCTACGAGTTTTTTTAATCTATTAAACGAATTTTCCGTCGATACTCTAATGGCGTTTGCTTATATTTATCTCTAAACGATGCATAAAAGCTTTTTTCATCTGGAAAACCAACGTCAGCTGCAATTTTCCCAAGATGATCATCGGTTGTCTCTATTAACATTGCTGCTTTTTGAATCCTTAACAGGGTTAAGTACCTCTTAGGTGAAACACCTAGATAACGTTTAAAGAATTTAGAAAAATAAGCGTAACTATAGTTATAATTTTTGGCCATTTGCGATAATTGAATCTCATTTTGATAGTTATCGTGAAAATCAGTAATCATCTCAGAAATGACTTCAGGTATTTCTGGCTCAACTTTTTTATCATCAGTAAAGTTTTTGACTAACAAGCTAATCAATTCAACTTCAATTGACAATTGATGCAACCGATTATATTCATCCCCCGAGTCATTATCAAAATCCTTTATTTCATTAATAATCTTAACTAAGCTTTTAAAGGCAGGTATCTGACTGTCTTTTTTTGGTGCTCTGATAAGGTTAAAGGTTTTATTCTCTATCGTTTGTGGCAAACAATGATGTAGCCATTCATAGTTTATTAGAAGCGTGACGATTCGTTGATTCTTTGTTATATAACTATCGAAACTATGAATCAAACGTGAATTAACAACGAAGACATCCCCCTGATGCATTTCGTACTTTTTATCTTCAATAAACATCGTACCAGGGTTGCCTTTAGCCACATATGTGACCTCAATTGCTTCATGCCAATGCGGTACCACATATTTCTTACCAATTGGCCGGTGATAAATACACTTGATTGGGTTGATATAGTCAAACTCCAACAATTCCATTGGTGTAGGCATTTTCTTGGCTCCTTTCGTACTAAAACAAAAATTGGTAGTCAATTGAACAAATATTATCTTATATCAATAATTGTAAGCGCATACAATATGCGTTGTCAATAAATATCTTAAATACAGCATAAAACAAAGGAGCAAAAAATGGCACATTTAAAAGTTAATTATTTTTCCAATGCATTGCTTAAAGATTGCCAAATGGATGTCTTACTTCCTCAAAAAACGTCAGATACCCCAAATTGGAATAAGGAGGTTTTAAACGACTTACCCGTAATTTATTTGATGCACGGGATGAGTGATGACAATACTGCCTGGCTACGCAAAACTCGTTTGGAACGATTGATTAAATCAACGCCTGTCGCGGTTATTCTCCCTAATGCCGATTTAAGTTGGTATTCCGATACTTCTTATGGAATGAATTACTATGACGATATTGCAGTGGAATTGCCAAAAGTAATCCAACAATTCTTTCCACAAATATCAACTAAAAGAGAGAAGAATTTCTTAGTTGGCACCTCGATGGGTGGATATGGAGCTTACAAAATTGCCCTTTCAACCAATAATTTCAGCTATGCAGCCTCTCTTTCAGGAGCTTTCAATCCCAGGGGTACCAATAAGATTCTTGATAGTTTTCGATCACAAGCATACTGGAACGGCGTTATCAACAAACGAGACGACTTTGCAAATTCACCTGACAATCTCAAACACCTCGTTGAACAAAAAATGGCTTTGCATGAACAATTTCCTAATTTCTATGCTTGGTGTGGAAAACAAGACTTCTTATACGATGACAATTTAGATTTTGTCAATTTCCTTAAGCAAAGAAATATCCCTATTACGGATAAATTCACTAACGGCAAGCATGATTGGTATTACTGGGACAAGTTTTTAGAAGATGTCTTGGAGTGGTTGCCTATCTCATATCTACCAGAAGAAAGATTATGTTAAAGGAGTGAAAAAAAATGAAATATACAAACGATGCTAAACAAATCATTTCCTTAGTCGGCGGAAATGACAATATCAATACTTTAATCCACTGTATGACCCGCTTACGTTTTACTTTGAAAGATGAATCTAAAGCCAAGACTTCAGAAATTGAAAAACTTGATGTAACTATCAAAGTTATGAAAGCGCAAGGACAATATCAAATCGTTATCGGCAATAAAGTCACTGACGTCTATGATTCAATCATCGATCTTTTGCCACGACTAGCTGCTGAAGACCAGGGCTCAAAAGAAGAAACCAATAAGACAGAAACTGCTGAAGAAAAACCTCAAGGATTTATTGCTACCTTTAAACACGGCTACGACGAATTCATTGGTGTCTTAACTGCCTCAATGATGCCTATTATCGGAGTTTTGGCAGGTTCAGGTATTACCAAAGGTATCTTAGCTGGTTTAGTCAGTGCTAATCTTTTGAGTGACAAATCAGGTATTTATCTTCTAATCAATACGATGGCTGATACAATTTTTTACTTCCTGCCAGTTATCTTAGGATTCACAGCTGCTAAAAAATTAGGGTCGGACCCAATCGCTTTAGCAGTAATTGGAGCCTTTCTAATTCACCCTAATATTATCGGCATAGCTGCTAATAAAGTTCCAGAGGTTTCACTATGGGGTGACTTCGCTGTCAAAATCATGAACTACTCTGGATCAGTCTTTCCTATTATCGTAGCCGCTTGGTTAGGAAAATATGTTGAGAAATACTTGAAGAAAGCCATTCCTGAAATGATTCAAGGAATCTTCGTACCTATTATCGAAATAATTATTCTTTCTTTTGCACTATTATTAGTTGTTGCACCAATTATCACTGTTTTGAGTAAAGGTTTAGCAAACGGAATTTCTGGATTGTTAGCTTTCAATGGCATTATCGGCGGTGCAATCTATGGTGCCTTCTACCCTATCTTAGTAGTCTTTGGTTTACACTGGCCACTTATTCCTATCGTTATCAACGACTTAGCTGTTAATGGTCAAAGTGTAATCTGTGCTTTAACATCTATTACAGCTGTCGGAATCGCTGGAGCTGTTTTAGCGGTTGCCGTCAAAACTAAGAAGAAGAAATTTGAAGCTCTGGGATATTCAGCTGGGGTTTCTGCTCTATGCGGTATCTCTGAACCTTCACTTTACGGAATCCTTTTGAAATACAAAAAAGTCTTCTATATGACAATGATTGGTAATGCTTTAGGTGGAGCCGTTGCTGGCGGGATGCATTTAGTTATTTATGGTTTCACTGGTAGTTTGATTGGTTTTCCTTCATTCATCAACCCTAAAGCTGGAATCGATAGCAATTTCACAGCTTATGTAGTTTCTCATTTAGTAGCCTTTGTTGCAGTTTTCGTTCTAACATATCTCTTTGGCTATAGCGACAAAATGGTTTCATCTGATCAAGAAGTTTAATCGTTATTGCTTTATAAGCTAAAATAAGTTACTATAAGATAAATACTTATAGTAGCTTATTTATTTTTAGGTGGGACATATTATGCAAAAAGAACGGTTAGATTTAATCTTAAAGACTCTTCAAGAAAAGAACACTTTGACTTTAAAGGACATTATCGATTTAACCGGCACTTCAAGAGACACCGCAAGACGGGATATCGTTAAATTAACTGAAAATAACTTGGTCGAGCGTAATTATGGCAGTATCAGTCTACCAAATACTTTCCAAAAGCTGGACAATTATTTGAAACGTAGCGATGACAATATCGATGACAAACAGGAATTAGCTAAACAGGCAGCAATCTTCACCAACCATGCTTCACAAGTCTATTTAGACGTCTCAACAACGGTGGAATTCATGCCTAGATATATTATCAATTCTAATCTCTTCGCAATTACCAATTCCCTAGATACTGCAGATCAACTGATTCGTCACGCCCCTTGTAAATCAAGAATCCTTGGTGGTAATCTAGACCCTGAAAAACGCTGTGTTACTGGCACTATGCCATGTTTAGATATGGAACATTATAATTTCGACTATGCTTTTATCAGCAGCGTGGGAATTGACGAATCCGGAATTTATTACGCTTATGAAGATGATATCGATTATAAAAAAAAGATTCGTCAACAAGCTAAAAAAGTTGTACTTTTGCTCGACCACAGCAAAGTCAATGTAAAGCACAACTTCAAAGTTCTTAATCTCAATCAGATTGATTACATTATTACGAATGGAGAATTGCCACAAAAACTAGAAAATAAACTAATTAAATCAAAAACCCAAATGATTTACATGTAAGGAGAAAATTATGAATAAAACAATTTTATTTGATGTTGACGGTACTTTAATCGACACAGAAAAAACCATTATCAAATCTTTTCAAAAAACTCTCAATGATTCTCTTGGCGTTAAGCCAGCAGCTAAAGACTTATTTTACATTCTTGGTATCCCTGGAACAAAGGCAATCGAACGTTTTACTAAGGACCCTAAAGAAAGTAAAAAATTATTAGATGACTGGGCTAAAAATGACCAACAGATGTTTCATTACACTAAATTATTTGCTGGAATTGAACAAATGCTGCAACTATTAAAAAATAAAGGCGTCCAATTAGGAATCGTTACTTCAAGAACCGATCGAGAAATGCAAATCGTCCTTGATAATTTCGACCTCAAAAAATATTTTGACGTCTTTATCACCGCTTCAAAAACAAAATTGCATAAGCCAAATCCCGAACCAATTTTAAAAGCTATCGAGACTTTGAAAATTGATCCTATCAACACGCTTTACATTGGCGATTCAATTTATGATTTCAAATGTGCTAAAAACGCCGAAGTTGAATTTGCTTTAGCCAGCTGGGGAGCTAAAGAAAAACCTGAGTTTTCTAAGGTCGATTACTTTTTGAAACGACCAACTGACTTAGTTAAAATCTTGTAAAACAAATAGACATGGCAATCTGCCATGTCTATTTGTTTGCCTTAAAAAAATTATCCTTCAATATACTTAAAAACTTGTTGACCAGCTTGTCTACCAAAGATAACCGTTTCGGCAATTGAATTGCCGCCGATACGATTATTACCGTGCAAACCGCCACTAACTTCGCCGGCTGCAAATAATCCAGCAATAACTTTATCATCAGTATTTAAAACCTGTGTTTTATGATTGATTGATACTCCACCCATTGTATAGTGAACAGCCGGAGCAATGTGAATCGCATAGAATGGACCATCAGAAATATTTCGTTCCATGCCAGTAGTCCGACCAAATTTAACATCATTTTGACTCTCAACAGCACTATTCCAATCGTAAACCGTCTGTTGCAAAGTTTGATCATCAACATTGATAGCTTGTGCTAACTCATCTAAGTTTTCACCCGACTTGACTAACCCAACATGATCATAAAATTCAATAGCTTTCACTCGAGAACGAATATCGCGGTCGAAAATTAAATAGGCTCCCGTACCACCTAAATTATCAATTGCGGCCGTCACATTTTTTCTGGTATCTAATTCGTTAACGAATCGCTTCCCGTTATTATCAACTAAAATAGCACCCTCGCCACGAACAGCTTCACCAATCAAAAAGGCATGAGGCGTATCTTGTTGAACTGTTGGATGAACTTGGACTTGATCCATATCGACTAATTTAGCGCCAACTTTTTGAGCCAATTTAAGACCATCGCCAGTTGCTCCGGGTTGATTAGTCGTCCGCAATTTCAAAAGGTCTGAACGATATTGAGCTAACAAATCTTTACCGGCGCCAAATCCACCGGTAGCTAAAATAACCGCGTCACTTTTGATTTCAAATTCACCATCACGAAAAGCTTTGACACCAGAAATTTTTTTATCTTTCATTAATAAATCAGTTACTGTGATTTTATCAAAAAGCGGAATTTTATATTTAGCAACATACTTCAATAATTCTGTAACTAAATAGCCACCAATCGGAGCTAAAGAACTAGGGCGGTGCGTGCGCATCGTTTTCATACCGCCAGTAATCGTCAAATCATCCAATTTAATATCATGTTGAGCTAACCAATCAATTGATAAAGCAGCATGTTCAGTAAAGAACTTCAATAATTCGGGATTATTCTTCTTGCCGCCACCAATGAAAGTTTCTTGATAAAAATCTTCAAAACTATCAACTATTTTGTGATTCAATTGCACAAAAGTTTCCGCAGCATTCATCCCTGAAGATGCTCTGGTCGTATTGCCGCCAATTTTATCCATTTTTTCCAAAATAACTGGTGAAAGACCCAGTTCATAAGCTTGGATAGCACTAGTCAGTCCCGTTCCACCAGAACCAATAATAATTACGTCATAATGATTCTTCAGTTCTTCAAAATTAGTTGGCTCAAATACAAATTTTCCTGCCATTTTATTTCCCCTTGTTAATATTTGTCATATCAATCGGCACGACCCATTGATCGAATTGTTCCGCTGTAACCATGCCTGATTTTACTGCTGATTCTTTTAAGGTCATTCCATCACGTTGTGCCTGTTGGGCAATTTCGGCACTTTGATGATAACCAATGTGTGGCGATAAGGCAGTGACTGTCATCAACGACTGATCGACCAATTCTTGCATCCGTGATTCATTGACCGTCAATCCAGCAATCATTTTATCGGCAAAGCCCATAATTGTACCCGTCAGCAAGGTGCTCGATTCTAAGAACGAACTGATAATAACTGGTTTATAGACGTTCATTTCAAAGTTTCCTTGACTAGAAGCAACGTTAATTGTGACATCGTTACCCATCACTTTAGTTGCTGCCATCGTAATTGCTTCAGCTTGAGTAGGATTGACCTTGCCTGGCATGATTGAAGAACCAGGTTCATTAGCAGGAATGTTCAATTCCCCATAACCAGACCTGGGACCACTAGCTAAAAAGCGGACATCATTAGCAATTTTCATTAAATCGCTGGCCAGAGTTTTGATAGCACCGTGAACGACATTTAATCCCGAATGAGCAGCTAAGCCGTAGAATTTATTCGTGTCAGCAGTAAAATCATGTCGATAAACTTGCGTCATCTCTTCAGCAATCCTATCAGAAAAACCGTCGGCAGCATTCAAACCAGTTCCTACAGCCGTACCGCCAATAGCTAATTCACTCAGCGTTTGATTAAGCTGTTCTAAAAAGTTTAAATCATGTTCCAGCATGCTGACCCAACCACTGACCTCTTGACCAAAAGTTAATGGCGTAGCATCTTGAAGATGAGTCCGACCAATCTTAACAACCTTCCAGTACTTAATTTCTTTTTTGCGAAGTACTTCAATCAAATGTTTGACTGCTTTTTCCAATTCGACCACACTCATAGCAGCTGTGATGTTCATTGCTGTTGGAAAAATATCATTTGAACTTTGTCCATGATTAACATCGTCATTTGGTAAAATCTCAATTTCAGGATCAATCTTTTGGGCAACATGACTGACAACTTCATTGACGTTCATATTGGTTTGCGTCCCCGAACCTGTTTGATAGATTACCAAAGGAAAATCTTTTCTTAATTCTGAATCATCTAATTTCAACAATTCATCGATAGCTTGAACAATCAAGTCAGCCTTAGTTCCAGTTATTGCTTGAGCCTCTTTATTAGCAATAGCTGCCGCTTTTTTGATTTGCAATAAAGCTTTAATTATCTCTAGCGGCATCTTTTCACCTGTGGAAAAATTATTGAGACTGCGTTGCGTTTGCGCACCCCACATAGCATCGATAGGAATCTTGACTGCGCCCAAGGTATCTTCTTCAATTCTATAATCCGACATGATTTTCCTCCAAAATAAATAGTTATTTTAATTATAACGGAGATAACTTTTCGACCCAAACAAAAAGAAGCCATGACAATACATGACTTCTTTTTGTTTCTGTTATTCTATTCCATTAATACTCCAATGCTTAGGAATACCAGAATCAGAATAACTATCATTATTAATAATTTCGTCACAAACTTGATCCATTTATCAAAACCAACTTTCACCATTGAGAGTGATACTAAAATTAAACCGGTTGGTGCAATCAAACCTATTAAACCTTGTCCCCAATTATACGCATTGATAATCAATGAACGATCGATTCCAACGACATCGGCCAAAGGTGCCATGATAGGCATCGATAAAACGGCCAATCCTGAAGACGATTGAATAAAGAAACCAAGGATAATATAAACAAAGAACAAAACGCAGATGAACAAGACATTATTCATACCGCTGATTTGATTACTGAAGTACTGCATAATCGTATCGCTGACAAAACTCTTCTCCATCACGATACCAACTGATCTAGCTAGACCAACAGTTAATGCTACACCTAGCAAGTCGCCAGCACCTGACACGAAGCTATCGACGAATTTGCTTTCCTTTAAACCAGCCGTAAAAATCAAGATGTACGTTACAGCTAAGAAGACCACCGCAATTTCTGTGAAATACCAACCTAACTGCTGAACACCATAAATCATCACTACAAAGCCCATCGCAAAGACAATCAACGAGAGCTTTTGGCGCAAAGTAAATTCACTTTTAACTGACATATCCATATCACCCAAGAAACGTTCCTTATCTTCATCTGCTTGATCAGCAACTAAGGATTTGGCTGGGTCTTTACGGACTTTTTCAGCATAGTGAATCGTATAAACAATTGAAATACCAACGGCACAAAACCACATCAAGGCTCTCATTGGTAAGCCGTCAGTAAAACTGATTCCGGCCGCATTTGATGCAATTACAGTTGAGAACGGATTGATAGTTGAACTCATCGAACCAATTGCTGTCCCCAAATAGACCGCCGCGACTGCAGTCAATGTATCATAACCTGCTAATAGAAAGATTGGAATTAGGATTGGATAAAAAGCAATTGTTTCCTCAGCCAATCCAAAAGTCGTTCCTCCTAAAGCAATCAGTGAAGTCACAATGACAATCAGCCATTTTTGCTTGCCCTGAAGCTTTTCGGATAATCGTTTCATCCCCGAATCCATTGCTCCAGTGGCATTGACTACCCCGATGACTCCACCAAGAATCAAAATAAAGACGATAATGTCAACACTATCGACGATACCTTGAACTTGTGAAGTCAAAAATTGATTGATGGTTCCTAATACCCCACGTTTAGGTTTCTTAATTTGGTGATAGGTATTAGGAATCGCTGCTGGACGATAAATTGTCCCATCCTTGAACTTAGAGACCTTGATTTTTATCTTATATTTATCAAGCGTTTTTTGCGTGGCATCTTCTTTAATTGTCTTACCTGATGCCTTCGTAATAACGAACTTATCTAGTCCAGAATTATATTCCAAAGTACTATATTTACCTGATGGTATGAAGAATGTTAAAGCTTGAACCAAAATTAAAACAATAACGATTACCGTATACGCGGATGGAAAGCTATGCTTTTTCTTTTTGGCACTTGCCATAATGTATCCCCTCTTTTTCCTATAATTAAATTATTACCAATTCAATTATATCAGGAAAGTTAGCGGTTACATTAATATTTGATGACTTTTCTTTTGCTGTCCTTGATAGCTCTCAAAGCGCGTTTTCTAGTTTTGATATTAGGGCTTTTTAGATTACGATAAGCCGTTGCTGTATTCATTCTTTCCATAATAAAATCTCTCCTATTTTTTACCAGCTAGCTTTTTTAACGCCTGGAATCTGACCGGCATGAGCTAGTTGTCTAAAGTTTAAACGAGACATTCCAAATTTGCGCATATATGCATGAGGACGTCCATCTAATGAATCACGATTCTTTAATCTAACGGGACTGGAATCTCTAGGCAATTTCGATAAGGCAATATAGTCGCCCTTAGCCTTTAATTCCTTACGAACTTGAGCATATTTTTCAATTAACTCGAGTTGTTTTTGATTCTTAACGATTTTTGATTTTTTAGCCATTACTTTACCTCTTTAAAAATTTCTTTTTGTCTTGTCTTTGGTGAATATTTCAACAATTCCAAACGGTCGGGATTGTTTTACTTGTTCTTTGATGTCAGGTACAAACGTTCATTTGTCTTGGCACATTCTAAAATAATATTTTGTCTCATAATAATACCCTCACAATTAAATGATAAATTTTACTGTTTAGATTTTACGGATTTTGATGCCAACTGTCAATTAATTAGTTTCAAGTTTTATTTCCTTATTGTCAGCCTTGATATCACGCAATTTTTAATTTACTCAAATTAAATAGTTGACATTTGTTCGGTGCCTAACTATACTATCTCTTGTAATAAAGTTCGGTACCGAATTAAATTAATAAAATCGAAATGAGGAATTTAATATGAGTAAAATAACAGATGATTTAATGAAACAATTAAGATTTATCAGTGAAGCTGCAAATTTTTATATGAGACAAAAGAAACAAAAGTTAACTGGACAACAACGAGTTCTTGCCATCTTGAAACTAGAAGATGGCTTAACTCAAAACTATTTAGCTGAAGTTTTGGATTTACGTCCTAGTTCATTAGCAGAGTTAATGAAGAAAATGGAAAATAACGGCGACATCACTCGAAAAGAAGATGAAAATGACAAACGCAGCAAGCTGGTCTTCTTAACTGATGCTGGTCGCACCAAAGCGGAAAAGAATGCCTCACTAAAAAATGAAGATTATAGTGAAACTTTCTTAGCAGGTTTAAACGATGATGAGAAGCGTCAATTCAGTGATTATCTTCAAAAGATTTCTGATGGTTGGGACGATGATTTCAAAAAGAATTCGGAAAAGTTCATTGATCCCACCGATCGTTACAAAGCAATGCGGAATATGCGCGAACAAATGATGCAAATGCAAGATTCGATGACACCAGAAGAAGTCAGACATATGCGACACGAAATGAGGAGAAAAATGCATCACGCACCATTTGGTGGACCCTGCATGCAAGACGGCAGACATCCTGAAAAACCAATGGAACATGGGCATGGTCATCGTCCAGATTTCCATAAAGATTTTTGGCGCGGACCTAGATTTTAATTAATATTTTTAGATTGGATCAAAAGAGCCTCAGAACAATTTGTTCTGAAGCTCTTTTTTCTTAAAAGTTATTTTTCTAAAATCTTTTTAGCAATCTCTTCAGTAGTTTCATCAAATGCTACAAAATAAACTCTCGCATCCAAATTATCTTTTCTCACAGTTTCAAGAGCAATGCTAATGGCCTCTTCCAAAGGATAACTATAGACACCAGTGCTCAAAAATGGAATTGCCAACGAATTGACTTCCAATTTATGAGCTAATTTCATCACTGACTCATAGGCACTGACCAATAATTCTTTTTCACCGTGTTCACCATCTTTATATCTAGGACCAACGGCGTGAATCACAAAATCAGCGTTTAAATCGTAAGCTTTCGTATAAACAGCTGTTCCAGTTTTAGTTCCACCAAGCAATAACATATCCTTGGCTAAATTAGGACCAGCTTTTTTATTGATAGCACCATCAACCCCACCGCCAGGTACTAAAGCACTATTAGCCGCATTGACGATTGCATCGACATGAAATGGCAAATAAGCAATGTCACCTTTAATAATGGAAATTTTTTCCATGCAGATCACTTCCTAAAGGACATATTTCTCAATAGCTTTCGAGACACCATTTTGATTATTTGTCCCTGTAACTACATTAGCACTTTTTTTAACTTCAGTTGGAGCATTATCCATGGCCACACCGAGTCCGGCAAGTTTTAACATCGGCACATCATTAAAGTTATCGCCCAAAGACATCGTCTCGGATAACTCCAAATTGTAAGTCTTCGCTAATTCCCGCAGAGCTTTCTCTTTTGAAACTTGCGCATTGGTAATCTCTAAATAATTAGGTTTGGAAAGATAAAATGAGCTATTTGCTAAATTGCTATCACGCAATCTTTGGTGGACTTGAGCGATTTCTTCTGGTTCACTGATCAATAAAATTTTATGCACCGGCAAATTATTTTTAGCGACCAATGTCTGTAAATCAGTCACAATCGGCGTCAATTTGGTGATGTCTGCTTCAATTTTGACCCACTTATCAATTTTTTCCACATACCAATCGGAGCCCGAATATAAATTGATAGCTACCTTTGGAAAATTTTGTTGAATAATCGTCAGCATTTTTTCAATTTCGGCCTTTTCTAATTGATGGCTCAAAATTGTTGAATAGTTGTTGCTTTGCAAATCTTTGACTACTAGAGCCCCATTGTAACAAGCAATCGGATTATCCAAAACGTCTAATTCTTTAGCAATATTTAACATCCCTTGTGGAGAACGGGCTGATGCCAAGACAAACGGCACTGACTGTTTTTTTAAATTGGCGATAGCAAGTCTTAAACCTGTATCAATTTTGTTATTGTCATCTAAAATCGTTCCATCAATATCACTTAAAATCAATTTAATAGCCATTTTCCCACCTCAATATTTAACCTTAACAAGTGATTTGATTTTTGCTGCAGGTTCTTTATCTGTTATCAAGTAATCAAAGTCTGACAAATTGCCAATACTATAAGTAGATTCCTTTGAAAACTTCGTATTTTCAGCTAACAAAACTTTAACCTTCGCATGTTTTAATGCTAACTTTTTAACAGCAGCATCCTCTTGATCAGCAAAAGTAACTCGATTATTTTTCAATCCAGCGGCTCCAATAAAAGCCACGTCAAAACTTATATCCTCTAAAAATTGAGTCTCATTAATTGAATAAAAGAAGCGATTTCTGGAAAAGAATTTTCCACCTAAAGTATGCAAATCGACTGATGAGTTATCGCTTAACATAATCGAATTATCTAATGAATGCGTATAGACGATTGTCTTCGTGTCTAAAAGCTGCGCCAGTTTCAAAACAGTAGTCGAAACATCAAAAAAATAAATGCCATTTACTTCAATCAATTGCAAAGCTAACTTAACAATCCGATTTTTAGCTTCGTTAAAATCCTGCAATCGCTCATTAAAAGATGCAACAGGTTTGTTTTCTAAACGCATAATGCCACCGTGAACCCGTTTGGCTTGATTGGCCTGAGCTAATTTTTCAAAATCACGTCGAACGGTATCTCGAGAAACATGAAAATATTCAATCATTTCTTCAGACGTCAAAACTTGTTTATTCTTCAATAATTGCAAAACTTCCTCTAAACGTTGTTCCTGCAACATCTCCATCACCTCTACCCAGATAATAACATATTATATGTATTTTTAAGTATTAATCTGCATTAATAAGTATAAGCCATAATTAATTGCTTAATAAACCTATTAAAATCACCGCTATGATAAAATTAATAAGAAATCTATAAAAAGCGAGGTGAGTTCATGAATGGACTAGTTCCATATATCAACGATCTCCAAAAAGTATCGCTTTACTGGGGTTTGGCAACCATTTTGATGTTAGTGATTTTCCTAATCTTTTGGTTGAAGGAACCCCGCAGATTGATTAATGGAATCACTTTTACAATTTTTTTCGTCAGTTTCTTAGCGGAATTAGCAGTCCTTATTTTCAGTACAGCTAATTTAACTTTTGTTGTCATCATGGGAACCATTTTCTTGTTGATTGTTGGAATAATAACAATAATATTGTTATTCACTTGGGCACTTTTACTGTGGAATGCCTTCGTAGTTTGGAAAAAAGAAACTCACACGATTTCCAATATGCTGACTTTACTGCTAGCTATCGTTTTAATTGCCCTGTGGATATTCAATGGCTTCGTCGCTGGTCATTCACAGTTTTTGCCCAACTGGTTCAACACCTTGATTTCTGGACTCCCAGCTATTGGACTTTACTTGATAATTTGCTCATACAATTTCTTAATCAACGTTTTCTTATATCAATTTCTACCGAAACGCTACAAAGCTGACTATTTAATCGTCTTAGGAGCAGGGTTGATTGGTGGCGATAAAGTATCCCGATTACTGGGCAATAGAATCGACGCAGCCATCAAGTTTGCCCATAAACAAACTCAAAAAGGGCGCAAGACACCTAAGATTGTTTTTTCCGGTGGTCAAGGACCAGATGAGAAATTATCGGAAGCTAAAGCCATGGCCCAATATGCGATTGCACATGGTTGGAATGAGAAATTGACCTTATTGGAAGATAAGTCGCGTAACACTTTACAAAATATGCAATATTCAAAAATTGTTATCGAAAAAGACTTTAATTCAAATGCTGCAAAAATTAAATTCTTCAGCAATAATTATCACATCTTCCGCGCGGGATTGTATGCCAAGATGGCTAACCTAAATGCCAATGGAATCGGTGCTCCCACCCGCTTTTACTTCTTACCTAACGCTTTGATTCGTGAATTTGTCGCTGTTTTCTTAATGAATAAAAAACGTCACATGATAGTTATAGGAATAATTATTTTGATAATTCTCTTATTAGTTGGAGTTACTATTTATACCGATATCGTGGCAAAATAAAAAATCGAGACCTTAAAAGGATCTCGATTTTTTTATATACCGCGTTTATATAATGTGTATGAATAAAGACAAGGCAGAAGCATAACTGTCAATAAAATGAACCAAATCATCCCTGAAACGGAAAGTAGCCCACAGATTATTAACAATATTCCAACAATCAAACTCAAATTGGCAGCAAAGTAATTCGTCAATTGCCAATTCTTCTTGCTTTGTAACGTCCACTTTAATCTAATGCCAATTGCACCATTAGGTTTTACTCCTCTTAGAATGAAACCTAAGATTACTAATAAAATCCCTATGGCAATATTTATCAACAGACTACTGAAATTCTGCAATTTTATACCAAAAGCTGTGGATAACGTCATCAAGCTCAACATCACGGAAACGATTGGAAAAATACTGCTAACTAGATTCAACATCCAAATAGGATTAGTCTTTTTTCGTAAATCTTTAAAGACAATGTACAGCATAAAAATTTGTGCAACCGTCAAAATACCTGGCAATAATAATACGGCCATTGTTTTAGAGCTATAAGAATCAGCTACCATTTGAGCATTAAAATGAGTCAGCAATTTGGCTGGCAATTTCTTCCAAAAAATGAGCTCAAA
This sequence comes from Companilactobacillus halodurans, assembly GCF_009600995.1. NCBI lineage: Bacteria > Bacillati > Bacillota > Bacilli > Lactobacillales > Lactobacillaceae > Companilactobacillus > Companilactobacillus halodurans. The sequence continues at coordinate 38,224 of NZ_VDFO01000023.1, forward strand.
AACCAATGGCAACCAAATAACTAAAAAAGAAATGATTGGAATAACTTTTTGACGTTTCATGTTATCATCTTCGTTCATTCAAGTTAGCGTATTATAAACCCAAATTAAAGGAATAGCATCTTTAAAGATTTTGCTTCATTACCACTACGGTATAGCCAGGAACTGAGATTTCTTGACCTGTTTTTTCAAACTTGTTTTTCTTTAAAAACTTCTCACTGATACTATTTCCTTTAGGATAAGCTAATTCAACCTGTTTTAGGCCAGATTGTTTTAAAATTGGCAACAACTCACCCATAATCAAACTGCCGACACCCTTCTTTTGATTATCAGCATTGACCATGAAAAAGCCGATCCAAGCAGTTATCTCGTCTGGATATTTCATAATCATATCTAAGATAGCGATTAGTTTATTATCTTGATAAAATCCAACAAAATACTTATCGTCTTGTGTCTTATCAGCTGGGACAACATTGATATCCTCTAAAATAGAATGACGAGTTGGTCGTGGTGGACAAAAGTTATAGTAAGATGAATTGCTATTAGCCAAATTCAAAACCGTACTAGCATCACTTGGCGTTAATTTCTTTACTTGAAATTTTTTGGATAAGTCTTCAATCTTAATCATTTTAGATCCTCTTTTCTAAAAGACAGCATAACAAAAAAACATCTCCCACACATGAGAGATGTTTTAAAATTATATTTTAATATCTTGTGATTTAAAGAAACTATTTATTTTTCAAAACCATTATTGGCACTGAGTTTTGCATACCAATTGCCTGATTTTTTCAACGTTTTAGTTTGAGTATGAATATCGTCTCGAATCAAACCATAACGATTACGATAAGCATTTTTCCATGACCAACAATCAATGGCTGTCCAAACAAAATAACCATGACAATTAGACCCGGCTTCGATTCCCTTATGCAACTGTATCAAATGATCATGGATAAATTTAATTCGATAATCATCTTGAATGACTCCATTTTTCATAAAACGCTCTTCTCTAGAAACTCCCATACCATTTTCAGAGACAAACCAAGGAATATTGCCATAATTATCTCGAATGTTAATAGAAATATCATAAAGGGTCTCTGGATAAATCTCCCAACCTTTATCTACATTCATAACACGACCGGGCATTTCATAATTATCAAAATAAATATCTGGCATCCAATCTTGAAGACTCTTTGGTGAAACACTAGGCCTTTTGACCCGTTCAGGATGATAGAAATTTACTCCTAAAACATCAACTGTATTATCTTTAATTAAATCCAGTTCTTCTGGAGTACTTTCAAAAAGAACTCCTGCATCATCTAAAATTTTTACGAGATCTTTAGGAAAAGTACCTAATACGGCAGGGTCTAAGAAAAGATTATCATCCCACATAGTAGCAAATTTTGCAGCTTTAATATCCTCTGGTTCATTGGTTGCTGGATAAGCTGGTGTCAAATTTAAAATTGTTCCAATTGTAGCATCAGACTCATTTTCATTTTTCCAAGCTCTGAACTTTTTTACAGCTTTAGCAGAGGCCAAATTCAAATTATAAGCTACTTGCACAGCTGCAGGGCCATCAACACGTAATGGATAGTGAAATTTGTATAGATATTCACCATCTAAAATAACTTTAGGTTCATTAAATGTAAACCAATGCTTTACACGGCCACCAAATAATTGGAAACACTTGTTAGCATAATCAGCGAATAAATCAGTAACATGTTTTGATTCCCAACCACTAAATTTTTGATATAACTTAACTGGCAAATCAAAATGGCACAAATTAATATAGGGTTCGATACCATTTTTTATCATACAATCGATTACATTATTATAAAATTCGACACCATCTTCATCTACTTCACCAGTTTCAACGTTTTTTATCAAACGGCTCCACTGAATTGAGGTCCTTAGGGCCTTAATGCCTGCCTTTGCCATCAATGGAATATCAGTTTGATAATCATTATAAAAGTTAGACGCTTCATCTGGACCTACACCATCGTAGAAATCTCCAGGTTTCTTTTCAAACCAATAGTCAAAAACATTTTGATTTGGTTTATGAAAATTACCCTCAGATTGTGGCCCTGAGGTAGCAGCGCCCCAAGCAAAATCATTTGGAAATTTTATCATTTTTGAGAATTCTCCTTTGAATATGTTTGGTAAAAATCAACCGCAGCTCCACGTAAATTAGCTTCATCAGTGTATTTACAATTGACAACTTTAGGTTTAATTGATGCAATTTTAACAATTCTACGAATCTTTTCAATTTCCTTATCTACTTCTGGTAATAAATGTGGATTATTAGAAACAGCACCACCTAGAACAATCAATTCTGGATCAAAACTATATTGTAGATTGTATATTCCTTTAGCAAGTGAATAATACATTACTTGTACTTCTTTTTTAGCACGCGTATTGCCTTGTTGAGCTAAATCAAATACTTCTTTACCACTATAGTTAGTTTGGGGATTTGAATTATTATTGTACCTTTGCGCAACACCAACAGAAGTTGCTAGATTACTCAAAGTATATTTATCATCAACTAAAGTAAATCCAAATTCACCGCCGAATAAATGCGCACCATGCCATATTTTATGATTAATAATTACTGATCCACCAACACCAGTACCAATAATTAGAAACAAAAGACTAGATACATCTTTACCAGCGCCAGAATCTAATTCTGCTAAAGCAGCACAATTAGCGTCATTTTCCATACTTACGGGCAATCCAAAACGACTTACTAATTCTTTTTGAATTTTAAAATTGTGAATATAAGGGAGGGCTGAAGCTCCTTCAATCACACCCTTTTTTTTATTAACAGCACCAGGTGAACTGATTCCGACTCCAGTAATTTGATAATTTTCTTTCATAAAATTAACACGTTTAGTCAGACCTTGATAAAAGCCATCTAAATTATCGGGTGTCTTAATGGGATCAATCTTTTGTAATTGGTCTTTATTTTCCACAGCAAATTTTATTGATGTACCACCAATATCAATCAAACCTAAATTACTCATTTTTTTTGATCTCCATTTCAAATGGTGCTAAAGGTGCACCAAATTCATTAAACAATGTACATTTTGGATAATTTTCAAAAGCATACCGAACTTTTCTAATTTCTTTAGAATTCTGAATAATAATCAGTTTACCGACTATTGTTACTTCCTGTGTCGACCAATGACCATCCTTTAAAATTTCAAATTCCGCTTTACCTCTTTGAACTAATACATTTGCACTGGCAGCAAATAAAATTAATTTATTATTTTGAAATTCATGACGATAAATATAAGGCGTAGAATTATAGTTTTTATTGGACAATATTTCGCCAATTCTAGTTCCAGCTATTCGTTTATGAGCCGGGTGAATATTATGTTTCTCACCAGTATCAGCGATAGAAATCAAATGTACATTATTAATCGTTTGACAAATCTCAAGTTGATATTGCCGTATTACCGCCCAAGAATTCTCTGGTTCATCAAAATAACCTGGCAATTGAATAACATAAAATGGTAATGATTGATCATTAAACAATTTACGCCAGCTCAATATCAATCCTCTCAACATTTTTCCATAAATCTCAGGATTATTCGCGTCATTCTCCCCTTGATACCAAACTAATTGATTAAACGAATAATTCTGTATCTGTTCAATCATTGTATGAAACAATCCATTTGGACGTAAGTATGACGTTGGTGTCATTGGAGGTGGCCAAGGAGTATGTCCAACCTTATTTTTTGCATCACTCAAGGATACTTTAGGATTTTCTTTTTGGAATTTTGCTAAATCAGTATTATGTTTTTTAACGGCAGCATTATACTCGTTAAATTCCTCATCAAAATCAGCTTTTCTCTTACCTGTAATTGCCTCTTCAAAAGGTTTTATGAATTGATTTTTAAGCTCTTGATCAGATTGTAATATTTCTTCAGGAACCCAAGATGAGATAGACGTCCCACCTTTATAGCAATCGATAATACCAATAATTGCATCTGGATCAATTTGATGTAATTTTTTTATTGTCCAAAAACCAATATCTGACATTTCCCAAAGATTATTTTCATTAGCAACTTGCCAGGAAGACTTTTTTAAATCTTTTGGCAAAGTTAAAATTTTATCTTGGTACTCTAGCTGGGGGACATTATAAAAGTAAACATTTTTTAAATTTAAATTTTCAATTTGTTTTTGATATTCAATATCATCTCGAAATTTAAATTCAATGTTTGATTGACCAGTTAAAAGAATAACTTTTCCTGTTCGAACACTCTTCAAAGTGATGCTTTCATCTAAATTATTAATTGTTATTTCTGTTGTCAGGTGATCTCTCAAAGGATCAATCTTAATAATCCATTTTCCATCGGAATCTGATTTAGTATCAAAAATCTTATCCTGAACTCTTACTTCAACTTTTGAATCACGAATTGCATGACCACTGATCTTGAAAATCTTATTTTCTGGAACAACCATTCCATCAGTATAAATGTCATCTAACTTCAAAACACTATTCATTGATTTGCTCCTTAGTTTTTAACTGAGCAATTTCTTCGTGTAAATTGATAACTTTTTGTGCAACTGTCATCATAATATCAGCTGACATAAAGTGATCTTGAGAATGAATTAGCATCAATGACTTTTCAATCTTTTCACCATTCATTTCAGCAGTCATCCACTTTGTTTGGATGTTATGTGCCTTATGCAAAGTTTTTTGAGCATCGGTCAAAGTTGCTTTAGCTTTTTCAATCTCACCGTTTTCAGCTTGACTCATTGCGTTAATACACATTGATTTAGCCGTTCCAGCAACTGAGATTAAATCCATTGCACGTTTTAATTGTTTTTCATCCAAATTCTACATCTCCTATGCTTGACTAGTCTTTAATTCTTTTTCGGATTCTTTATGTGCTTCATCTAAAGCAGCATCTTTTGCAACATCTGGATTCAATTTATTGTCCATCTTAACAAATGGGTAATAGATTGCTGTAGTTGCAACAACAATCACGGCCTGAACAATTAATCCAGCAATTGAACCTGTGTAAAGCATACCTGAAAGTAATGTCGGTACAGTCCAAGGAACATTATTAACAATTGGTCCAATAAATCCAATCTTAGTAAAGAACAAACCAATATAGAATGCTAATGGTTGAGCAACCAACCATGGAATAAAGTATAAGGGATTCAAAATAATTGGAAGGCCGAAAGTAACAGGCTCTGAAATATTAAAGATAGCAGGCATCAGTGAAATTTTAGAAACTTTCTTAGCAGCAGCTCTTTTTGAAAATAAAATCAGAGCTAGAACTGGTGAAACAGAACATGAACCAGCAGCGACTGTTGAAAAGTTCATGAAAAGTGTTGAATAAATATGATGTGCTTGACCTAACATATTTTGAGTATCATTGATATTCCATGTCAATCCAAAGATTGGTCCCCAAATTGATGTTGGATGAATACCAAACCATTGAAGTAAACTCCAAGTAGTCTGTGAAACAAAGGCGAATAATCCAGTACCAGAAATCGCCATAGCAGGTTTTTGCAAAGCTGTTAACAATAGTTCTGGCATTGTCTCACCAGTAAAGCTTGTACTTAAACCAGTTAAAATAATGAAAACAGCCATAGTAATAACGCCAGGAATCAATGATTCAAAGCTTCTACCAACAGCTGGTGGAACTGAATCTGGCATTTTAATAGTAATGTGCTTTTCAAGAATCTTATTGTAAATCCAAACTGCAAAACCACTAATTAGCAATGCAGCAAAAACACCTTTAGTACCAAAGAATGTTGTATCCATGTAATTTAAAACATTAATTGCCTTTTTAGATCCAGTTGGTGTGTATTGGAACTTCCATGGCATACAAATGAAAAAAGCTCCAAGAGCATATAGTACAGAAGTCATGTGCTCTTTACTCTTTGGGAAATATTTGCGTGAAAATGTATTTGAAAAAATTACGACTAATAGTACTGCAAAGGTATTCAATGAACCATTTGAAATTAGTCCAATCAAATTACCAACGGTAGTCAAACCATTGAACAAACCTGAGGCACTCCATGCAGACCAAGAACCACTAATCAAAAGTCCTAATCTCAGACCTTGCTTACCAAAAACCAACCCATTGGTTGGATCAACGAAAACATTTTGAATCATTATCGCAAACCCAGCAATCATTGAAGTGGCAGCAACAATAATAAATGAATCACGGAGCGTTAGTAAAAGTTTGTTAGCAGCAATTTTACCAGCTATCCTAGTAAAATTTGTTTGAAAGTTTTCTTTCCAACTTCCTTTTTTACCCATTTTAGCCAATCCCCTTTTCTTTTAAGACATCTACAATAGTTTGTCCATCCATACTACCGAATTGTTGCATTGTTAGTAGAATAACTGTCGTATTTGGATGAGCTTTTTTAGTTTGATCAAATGCCCAACCAATTTGAGGAGCAAGTAAAATTACATCGACATCATCTCCGACTTCGTCTACCATACCGAAATCATAAGCATCAACTTTTACATCCTTACCTTCAGCATCATAAACTTTTTGCATTTTGGAACCAATTAAACTAGTAGAGAAACCTCCGCTACAAAAAATGGCAACCTTTAACTTTTCCATAAATGAAACCCCCTTTATTTGTTAACGCTTTCAGTATAATTTCATGAGGTGAGCAAGTCAATACCTTTTATAAATTTGTTATAACCAATTTATAAAATTTACGTATCTTGGTGTCTTTGCCTTTTATAAAAAAAAGGCACAAATTCTCGTTAATAGAATTTGTGCCTTTTGAATCATATATAATCTATTTAAATTGCTTCATGTAATGAAAATTGCGACGAACGAATGTACGTATAAGTATACTCAAAAATCTGACCATTATCTAAAAAAGAACGCTGACCAACAGTCAGTAATGGTTCAGGTTGTGGCAAATCCAATAATCTACTTGTTTCATCGTTTGACATCTCTGATGAAATAGTCCTTATTGCACTATCCACTACCAAATCCAATTCATCTTCAACAAAGTCATAAATTGAACCCATTAGTGATTTCATTTGAATACCTTGTATTACTTTGACTGGCATGAAAATATTTTGTAAAGCAATGATTTTTTCTCTGTCCATAATCAAGCGCTCCACTTCATATGTTAAATCAAATTGATTAATTTTCATTTGATTCATTACTGTTTTACCAGGCTTGCTCACACCAAAATTAATTAATTTCACTTGATATTTATTAAAATCAAAAATCTCCAATGATTGTTTCTTTGAAATATCTTTCCCTTGTTGATTATCTTTCACAAAGGTTCCTGAACCTTGAATTCGATAAATCAATCCCTCATTTACTAAGATATCCAATGCTTTTCTTACAGTAATTCGACTAACATTTAAAGATTTAGCAATTGCTGTCTCTTGTGGCAATTGATCATTAATCTCATATTCTTTTTCTAAAATCTTCTGCCGTAAACGATTCGCCACAATCACATATTTGGGCGTCACTTTCATGTATTTGCCTCCGATAAATCTCACTATGCATATTTGTTATAACAAATATTTACTTGCATTACAAACATTATACGCTCCTTAGGTTTGTCTAACAATCGTCTATACCAATAAATTATTTTTTTTAAATAAACTTTTATGCTTTCTAAAATATTAGAAACAATATGAACGCTCGTTCAACTATTTTTGATAATAAAAAAAATCATACCCTTTAAGGATATGATTTTTAGGCTGTACGATAAATAAAGTTGATAGGTATTTTGCCATCAACTTTATTTTTGTATACCATTTATTAGTAATAACCATTTAAGAACACCAAAAAAGGACACCATTCATGCCCTTTAGATGTTCGACC
>NZ_VDFO01000024.1:0-44460 GCF_009600995.1 Companilactobacillus halodurans
ACTCCTGTTTGATTTGGTTTGGTTGCTTAAATCTTAACACGAGAACAGTGATGTTCTTTTTTTATCTAAAAGAGAATAAAAAACTGGCGTTGATTTATTCATCAACACCAGAAAGTTTAGAACCAAAAATCTCACTTAGAATGTAATTTACTTACAATTCTAAGTGAGATTTTTTTTGAAATTGTTATTTAGCAACCGTCTGAATCCAACGCTCTAAATCCTCAACATCATAATTTTCTTGAATTTGTTCCATCATCGTATTCAAAGTCATGCTATTCATTGTCGTAATCAAAGTATCTTCGAGATTGTTCATCGCCGTACTGACAGCACAAGGCTCGAGTTTAGCTTTATCTTTATTTAAAAATTTAACGAGTAAATGTTGGCTGGCAAAAACTTTTTCAGGACCTTCGATAGCTTTAAATATTTTATAAAAATCAATTTCCGCTAAAGGCACAGCTAAAGAAAAGCCACCTGATTTTCCAGTAGCGGATTTGACTAGGCCTTCTCTTACCAAAGCCTTGATAGTCTTTTTTAGATAGGAATGAGAAACGTGCAATCGTTGACTTAAGGCTAAAGAATTTATATGTTTGCCCTTTGGCAAGCGCGATAAGATTAATAAAACATAAATTGATTGCTCCCAACCTGATGAGATTTTCACTTGACACACCTTCTTAACGAAACTACTATCGATATTAGGGACACCTGGTATCCCTAAATGATTCTAACATTTTTATCATGCTAATTTTAGCATGCACTATCTTGATTAGAAAGCATTCATAAGGAGATGAAGAGGAGTCTTCCAACTAATCTGAGAATAACATCAAATAGAAAAGAGGAAGTAATATGCAAGTTGTTTTAGGATCAGATAAAGATGGTTTTGAACTCAAAGAATTTGTTAAAAAGAATTTGACTGAGCAAGGTTATGAGATTGTTGATCTCTCAACTACCCCAGCCAAGGACTTTATTGAATCTTCATTGGCAGTTACTCATAAGGTTCTAGAAAGCGGTATCAAAAAAGCAATTATGTTTGATAAATACGGTGTCGGCAGTACCATGGCTTCTAACAAAGTTAAGGGTATGGTTACAGCTAACGTTGAAGAGGAGCGTACCGGACATATGACAGCCTTACACAATGGTGCTAAAGCTATTGCTTTAGGTTCCGGTATTGTCGGACCTGAATTGGCCATGTCAATTATTAATCGTTACTTAAAGACTGAATATGCTGCAGGTAGACACCAAGTTCGTCTAAACATGCTTGAGGAGATGATTTAATTATGGCAACTGATAAATATGAATATGATGAAGATAGAGCTCAACCTGAATATGTCGATCCAAAAATCGACAAGCATACAATTGTTGCTTTAGCCAATGACCACATTGTCACTGATTTGAAAATGTTGATTTCCGACCATTTGAAGTCTGAAGGCTATCGGGTCTTAGATGTCGGTACTTATGATCACACAAGAACTCACTATCCAATGTACGGCAAACGTGCCGCTGATGCAGTTAATGATGGCAGAGCTGATTGCGCTATTGTGCTATGCGGTACTGGGATTGGTATTGGAACAGCCGCTGATAAAAATGACGGTATCCGCTGTGCTATCGTTGGCAATATTGCCCAAGCTGTTTATGCTAAGGAACAATTAAATGCCAATGTTTTGGCCTTTGCTGGAATTGTTCTTGGACGTGACTTCGTCTTCGATATCGTTGATTATTACTTAAATGCTAAGTATCAACCAAGCGATACTAACAAAGATCTCATTAAGAGAATCGATCAAATCGCCACTCCTAATCCAGATCAAACTGATAACCCTGACTTCTTTGATAGTGAAAATAAGAAGTGGGCTCAAGGAGTTTATCACGATTAATAAAAATTAAATACTTTTTATAAAAATAAAGCTCTTAGTTTGAACATAAATTCAAACTAAGAGCTTTTCTTATATTTAAATATGAATAATAAAAAAAGAGCCCTACATGTCTGCAGGACTCTTCTGTGGTAAGGTGCGGTGATTTTCCAAACGCTTGCGCGCCAACCACGTACCCTTAACTCGGTTTGGCACCGTTTGATAGTATCGCATGTTTTGCCTTCATAAGTCAATTTTATTAATTGAAATAATTGCTTTTAGTATCCGTTTTCAATAAGTTGAATTGGCAACTCTTACTCTGACAAGGCTTCAACAAACTTGTTTCACATGGAACATCTTGTATAAAGACAAGCGTTTGCCACCACATATAGTAAAAGGTACTAATTAATTAATTTTGAATTGTTTTGACCAAGTCATAACATAATTTGTGACTCAGGATTGAAGAATCTGGTGAAACGGGATTGTCTCCCTTTTCAGAGACGGCTTTGAGAAATGCTCTGATAATTGGATCAAATCCTCTAGTAACCAAAGTATTTTCCCAATCAGGACGAGCAGTTTGAGTTTTAGAGCCAGTTTGAAAAGTATCCAACAAATTAAGATTGGTTACTTCCTCTCTGGTCCTAATTCCTTGGACAGTCGATAACTCCAAATTGCTGCCACCTATCATGTTGGTAATGATTTGAGCTTGAGATTTTTGACCTCGTAAAGTGATATAGCCCTGTTGCAAATTTCCATCATCAGTTACCAAAAAGTTATCAACGTGTGCAATTTTTTCATCCATCAAATAAACTGCTGTATCAACTGAATGAATCATCAAATCAAAGATTGCAAAGGCTGTTGGCTGAATTGCTTTTTCACGAATCTTTTCAGATACGATTGTCCGCTTATCTTCAATTTGCTTTAATTCTTGATTAAATGGTGCGAATCTACGATTGAAGCCACATGTCAAAAGCAAATTATTTTTCGCTGCTAAATCGTATAAAGATTCTACCTGCGATAAGTCTTCAGACACCGGTTTATCAACATAAACATTGATACCATTTTCCAATAATTGCTTAATGATTTTAAAATGCGTCTGCGTTGGCGTATGAACGAAGACTGCCAACGGTTTTTCTGCTATCAATTCTTCTAAAGTCTGGTGAAAATGTTTGAAGCCGTACATCCGCTCCAATTTCTTACCTTTAGCTTCATTTCTAGTCGTTAAATGCCATTCATACTCATTTTGTAAGGTCGCCATTACTGGTAAATAAGCTTTTTGAGCAATATTTCCAAGTCCCATCACGCCAATTTTTTCCACATTATCAACTCCAATTAGTTTTCATCAAATAATTCCAAATGGTCTTTGAGATATTTTCCAGTCAAACTGTCTGGATTTTCTGCAACCGTTTTCGGATTACCCGTTGCTACAATTTTACCACCATTGACCCCGCCTTCGGGACCCAAATCGTTGATATAGTCGGCATTGGCAATAATATCTAAATCGTGTTCAATAACGATGATCGTAGCATGATTTTTCAACAATTTATTGAAGACATCCATTAACACTGAAACATCCCTTGGATGCAAACCGACGCTTGGTTCATCGAAAACGAAGAGTTGATTTTTTTGACTGCGTTTCATATAAGTTACTAACTTCAACCGCTGAGCTTCACCACCAGATAAGGTCGGCGTACTCTCACCTAATTTGAGATAACTCAAACCGATGCTGACCAAGACGTCAAGAATGCTTTTAATTCGTGGCACGTCGTGGAAAAATTCAACTGCTTCTTTGACTGACATATCCAATATTTCAGCGATATTTTTGCCATGCCAAGTGATATCAAGAATTTCTTTCTTATAACGATTACCATGGCAGACAGGGCAAATTTGTACCATATCAGGCAAGTATTGGATATCCAAGGTAATTACACCTGTTCCTCCGCAATTTGGGCATGCACCCTGCTTATTGTTGTATGAGAAGTAAGTTGGCGTAAATTTTTTGGCTTTAGCCGCTGGGGTCTCAGAAAAAATCTTGCGCAAACGATCCAAAATCTTCGTATAAGTCCCAACCGTTGAACGAACATTTTTACCAATTGGAACTGAATCCACCTTAACGATATTTTTAATTCCCGCCGCATCAATTGATTTAACGAAATCAGGTAAATTTTCACCCTCAATTTGGTCATTCAAAGCTGGCAAGAGACTGTCAAAAATCAAAGTAGTTTTTCCAGAACCAGACATCCCTGAAACCACATTGAGCGATTCCTTGCTGAATTTAGCCGTCATATCATGGATATTGTATCGGTCGCCAACTTCAATCGTAATTGCCCCATGTTCAAAAGGTTTTTGTTGCTGATGCTTGATTATTTGCGCTGTCCCAGTCAAATAAGGTTCAATCACAGAATTCTGATTTTCTTTAATTTGTTCAACCGTTCCTTGTGTTATAACACGTCCACCGTCATTACCAGAATCGGGTCCGATTTCAATCACATAATCAGCTGCCGCAATGATGCTAGTATCATGGTCAACCACAATCAATGAATTGCCTAGTTTAACTAATTCACGCAAAATTTTAATCAAGCCATCCACATTTGCTGGATGCAATCCGACACTGGGTTCGTCTAGAACGTACAAAACGCCAGTCATTTGATTGCGAATCGTTCGAGCCAATTGAATCCGTTGCAATTCACCAGTTGATAAGGTATTACCGGCTCGTGAAATGGATAAATAATTTAAGCCTAAATCAACTATGGGTGACAAGAGATCCAATAATTCATGGGTCAAATTTTTTCCTAATTTTTGCATATCTTCTGGCAACCATGACATAATCTCATCGCAGAAGTCTTGAAGTTGTGAAATAGTAAATTGACTGACTTGGGCGATGTTCTTGCCGACTAATTCATTAGTGAACAATTTTGGATTGAAGCGACTGCCGAGACAATCAGGACAAATTTTTTCTGAATAGAATCTTTCCAAACGTTTCAAGGTAGTTTCATTCTTAGTACTCTTCAAACTATTTTTTACGGCAGTAATAGCATTTTCATAAAGGGCATTCAATCTAAAGGAACGTCCCGTCTTAGTTGGGACCAAAACTTCCTTTTTTTGTTCTTTGCCATTTATGACAATATCTTTTTCTTTATCGGTTAAATCTTTAAATGGAACATTTGTCCTAACGCCAAGCTCTTTGATGATATCCTTTTGCAAGGTCCGACCAGGCAATCCCCATGAACGAACCGCACCTTCATCAATCGTTAAACTTTTGTCAGGGATAATCTTATCGATTTCAATTTCTTTTAAGAAACCTGTTCCCTCACATCTTGGGCAAGCTCCATCAGAATTGAAGGCAAAATCTTCTGCACTGAAAGCCATAAATTTTACTTGGCAGACAGGACAAGTCATCATGCCCATTTTTTCATCTGAAGATGGCAGATCCATCACTTCAGATATTTTTAACGTTGGTTTTAATCGATGACCATTGGGACAAACGACTGAAGCCAATCTTGAAAACATTAGTCTCAATATATTTAGACTTTCCGTCATAGTTCCAACGGTTGAACGAACGCCCGGAACAACTGGACGTTGTCTCAATGCAATCGTTGATGGCAGATTTTTGATGTTCTTTACATCGGAACGACCCATTTGCGTGATTCTTCTGCGAGTATAGGTCGATAAAGCATTGAGATACTTTCTAGCTCCTTCAGCGTAAATCGTATCCATTGCTAAAGATGACTTCCCCGAACCTGAAACACCAGTGATAGCTACAAATGAATTCAATGGTATCTTCACATCGATATTTTTGAGGTTATTAGCTTTGGCACCGATGACTTCAATATTTTCCGGAATATAATTCCTATGTCTGATTGTCATAAATTTCCCCTCTCACCTTATCAATTCATTCCAATGGCTTGATTATAACATTCAAAGCCTTGATTTCATTGGGATTGCACTTATGAATCATAACGCCATTATAGTTTGATTTATCACTCGATAAAAAGAACTAGGCCAATTAAATCGGCTTAGTTCTTTTATTTATGCAAAATAAGGTTCTACTATCGTTAAGCTATTCTTATCTAAATCAACTTCGGCTTTTAATCCATATGGCAATGCTGTTCTAGGATAAGCATGTCCAAAGTTTAAATTAGTCATCAATGGCGTTTGTAAATCTTCAGTGACCTCTTTTAGTATTTGGCAATACTCTTCATAGTAGACTTCATCTTGAGGTTTTCCGGTAATAATCGCAGAAACACTTTCTAAAATACCTTTTTGCTTAAGATGTTCTAACATTTCTCTATAAAGATCGGGTGATGGCTTCTCTTCACTAGTTTCAAGGAATAAAATTTTTCCTTGAAAGTCTTTAGCTTCTGGCAAAAGGTGATATTTTTGATTTACTTTTGGTTCATCTGCAAAATAACGATCAGTGATTAAACTATTAAGACTATCTAGACACCCTCCTAACAAGGTTCCTGAAACAATTCCTGATCCTCTAAGGACTTGAAATCCTTTGGTTTCTTTGTGGCTTATTCTAGTTTTATCAATAGCTTTAGTCGAAAAATCAGTTCTTTCTTCATACCAAACAGGACTAGTTTTTATTTCAGTTCTTTTGGGATTCTCAAAGTAATGTTGCAAGGTGTTTTTAGTATAGGGCAATAATTCTGGTCCTAATTCTGCCCAGTCATTTAAAAAGTTGGGACCATAATAAGTCGTCAATCCCAATTGGTAGAGCATCAAGTGGTCAACGGTGGTATCAGAAAAACCGCTAAATATTTTAGGATGTTCTTGAACGTTTTTAACGAATTCGGCATCATCTAGTAAATATGGTGCTAAACGATAAGTATCATTGCCGCCAATAGCCGAGAAAATTCCTTTGATTTCTTTATCGCTAAAAGCTTTTTTTAGGTCATCAGCTCTTTTTTCCGGATGATTCTTCAAATACTCAACGCCTTTTAGACTATTGGGCATAAAAACTGGAGTGAGTCCAAATTCCGCTAATCTTTCTTTCCCTTTTTCCAATTCATGTTTAGCAAAAGCTTCGCCTAATGTCCCAGCTGACAGACTGACAATAGCGACTTTATCACCTTTTTTTAACGCTTTAGATTTAATCATTAAGAACACCCCTCCAACTATAAATTGTCTTCGATTATAATTCTTATCATTGAGAATTGCCACACGATTTTAGCCGTTATAACGGTTAAGTGGCTTCGTTTATCATCTGATAACAAAAAAAAGCAGTGCCAATTCAAAATGAATTGGCACTGCTTTTTCTTTTATAGTTATCTTTATTTAATCAAATAATGGAATGTGTTCCTGTGTCTTAACGTCGAACATCCCTTTGTCTGATATTTTTAATTCTGGTGAAACAAGTAATGAAATCGTCGAAAATGACATAATCTCATTAAAGTTACGGTATCCAAGATTTTGCATTTCTAAACGAACTTGCTTGAGCTCCAATGCCAATTGTTCGATTGGCTTTTCACTGATGATACCACCGATTTTTAAAGGTGCATCAGCCACTATAACGCCGTTATTGACGACGACATAGCCACCTTGTTCATCCAATATTTGATGTTGAACTTTTAAGATCGAATCAATATCGGTGCCTAAAACCATCAAGTTATGGTGGTCATGCGCCCAAGTTGCCCCAATAGCACCTTTTTTGTCAATGGCACTCTTAACTAGAGCAAAACTGATATTGCCATTTTTTCCATAGCGTTCTTGAACCATTAACAACGCTAAGCCACTAGTTTGCCAATCAATGACACCATCGACAACAGGCAATTCGAATTTTTTTGAAGTGGTAAAAGTACCTTTTTCGTTTAAAACAATGACATTTGCAGTGACAGATTGTTGAGAACTTTTCAGTAACAAGTCTTCTTTTCCAAGTCGCTTAGCAATAACTGAATGCTGCAATGCTTTTGAAAAATTAGGTTTTAAAGTTGGCAAATCAGAAACACTTTGACCATTTTTAAAGACTCGATCAATTTCAAAATTATCCAAATCATTTAGAAAGATCAAATCAGCCACTCGTCCTGGAGCAATCGCGCCACGATCATTTAACGACATCCGTCTTGCTGGAGTGTACGTTGCCATATAAATTGCTTTGCGCACTGGCATCCCCAATGATATGGCTCTTTTAACAATCAAATTCAAATGGCCGTTGACTAAATCGTCAGCCATCACATCATCAGTCACGAAGCCGGCATATTCATAAAGATTATTCTTAACGATAGTTTGCATATTTTCTTTTGATAAAGACTTATTTTGAAATTGAATGAACATCCCATCGTTGATTCGCTCGATGATGCTTTCTGGAGTCTGGAAAGTGTGATCGGAAGTAATGCCACTACCAGCAAATTTAGCCAAATCTAAGCCAGAATATTGTGGACAGTGGCCTTCAAGTGGCATCGTAGGACGCATTTTTTTACAAAGGTCGATTATTTGTCTAATCAAAGAATCAGGTTGCGATACGATTCCTTTGAAATTCATGGCCTCGCCTAAACAGACGATTTTAGGATTCTTGAGCAGCTCTTTTACTTCTTCTAAACCGATAATTCCCCCAGTAGTCTCCATTTCAGGCTTAGTGGATGGAACTGATGAAGGTAAAGCATAGAAAACATCAATCACGCTCTTTTGAGCCATAAATTCTTTTAAACCAGCAATCCCAGCGACATTTGAAATCTCATGCGCATCAGCAATCACTGTGGTCGTTCCAAATTTTACAGCTTCGTTTCCAAAATTAGCCGGATCAGTCATTGAACTTTCAATATGCATATGTGAATCAACTAATCCAGGAATGATGTATTCATTCTTAGCGTCGATAATTTTATCGGCCGAGAAGTCCAAATTAGGACCAACCATCAAAATTTTACCGTCTTTTATTGCGATAGCTTTTTTTTCAAATTCTTGTGAAAAAGTATTAAAAACCTGACCATTATTAATTAGCAAATCTACTCGCATTTTTACTTCCTCTTAGTTCAATTTTTAGTTCATTGTCTTGTTCCAAAGCTTAATCCAAGTTGGCAATTGTTTGTTGACGTAGTTGAAATCAAGCATCTTAGCACGTTTAGCTGTATCACCGTAAGTCATATATTGTGGGTCACTTAGAGTTACTGAACTATTGACTGGTGCATTGTTCAAAGAGTTTGATCCTGCAACCTTTGTTTGTGACTGCTTACTGATACGGTAATCAAGATACTTATAAGCAGCATCAGTATTCTTGCTATTCTTCAAAATTGAGGCTGTATCGTAATTGGCATATGTACCAGCTTGTGGAACTACATATTCAACATCTGGAGCAGCATTTTTAATCATACCGACCGCAAAGTCGCCAACTACAGCTGCATCGATTTCGCCTGATTTGAACATATTAGCTAAATCAGAAGACTTAGAATAAGTTTTAACAACATTAGGTTTGAGTTCTTTCAAAGCTTTGAAAGCTTTGTCTTGATCAATCTTGCCATTTTGCAAAGTATTAGAAGGTTGTTCTTCGTTTAAAGCGTGTTGATTGGCTAGATAGACCATTGCTGGTCCAAAGGTTGTTGCAATATCTGGAATAGCAATCTTTCCTTCTAATGCTTTATCCCAAAGTTGATCCCACGAAGTAATCTTGCCAGTCTTTTTAGGATTGTAGATGATACCAATACTGTTGACCGTGTATGGAACACTGTTAGTATCCTTAGCTAATTTTTGTTGATCTTTAGTTAAATATTTGAAATTCTTGAGCTTGCTAAAATCGATTTTCTTGAAAACATTTTTATTATTTCCAGCAACAGCATTATTTTGAGCCAATTCAATCACATCGATGCCAGAATTTGGATTATGAGAAACTTGCGTAAATCTCGAAGAACTGTCTCCAAATTGACTCTTAACGGTTAGATTGTTGTCTTTGCCAAATGGTTTAAGAACATCTCTAGTCATTTGTTTAGTAGCTAACCCAAAAGTTGAAACAGTTAGGTTTTTGCTTTCTTTTTTACCGCTACAACCGGCTACCAAAAACATGATTAAGAGTGCTGTAACGGTCATTAAAATTTTTGATTGTTTCTTCATGATGTTAATCCCCTATTTATCTTCCAATTCAATTAATGATGATTTTTCAAAATTTAAAGCTATTTGTGAGTCGTTGACATACTGATCGTTTTCAGTATCGATTTTCATACGTCCCAAAGGCGTTTCAACAATATATTGGTAATAGTTACCTAGGAAGTTTTTAGCGATGACCTTTCCTAAAAGACTATTCTCACCCTGTCCTAAAGTAATGTTCTCCGGTCTGATTGTTAGATAAGTCCCCGCAATCACATCGTTATAGTTCCAATTATTTTCTTGAGCCCATTTTTTAGGAATAAAGTTTTCGTAACCGATGAATTCAGCAACGAATTTAGTTCTTGGGTGTTGGTAAATCGTCTGTGGTGTATCCAGTTGCTCGATTTTGCCTTGATTCATAACGGCGACACGATCAGAAATTGCAAAACATTCCTCTTGATCGTGAGTAACAAAAATCGTTGTCATACTAAGCTTTTTTTGCAAGCGACTGATTTCTTCACGCATTTCAATTCTTAGCTTCGCATCCAAATTGCTCAAAGGTTCATCTAATAAAAGCACATCTGGATTAATAGCCAAAGCACGAGCTAGAGAAACACGTTGCTGTTGGCCACCAGATAACTCATTTGGCATCCGATCTTTTAATTCAGCTAATCCGGTCGTTTGTAAAATACTCAAAGTCTTTTCAGAAATTTCAGCTTTAGATAACTTTTTACGTTTTAGTCCAAAAGCAACATTTTGAAAAATGGTCATATGAGGAAATAATGCGTAACTTTGAAAGACCATGCCAAAATTTCTCTTATAAACGGGCACTTTG
Source organism: Companilactobacillus halodurans (assembly GCF_009600995.1). Lineage (NCBI taxonomy): Bacteria > Bacillati > Bacillota > Bacilli > Lactobacillales > Lactobacillaceae > Companilactobacillus > Companilactobacillus halodurans. Next base: position 10,696 of record NZ_VDFO01000024.1, read on the forward strand.
GAAATATCTTTATCTGAAACTTTGATTGAACCTGTTTGCATTGGCAATAACCCCGAGATTAGACGCAACATCGTCGTTTTACCGCAACCGCTGGGTCCTAAAATCGATAGCAATTCGACATCTTTTATTTCTAATGAAAGGTTTTTCAAAACTTGTTTATTTTTTTGATATGAAAGCGATAGATCTGATATTTTAATTTGTGCCAAAATTTGTCTCCTAAGTTAATTTGTTCAATCCTAAGTACTTTTCAGCAATCATCATTAAAGCGCCAGTAATTATCATTAAAATAACCGAGACCGCTGAAACTGTTGGATCATAATTATTTTCCAGGTAATTCAAAATTGAAGTTGGCAACATACTCAATGACGGACCATTCATGAATAGCGTGATGGGGATATTGTTAAAAGAAGTGATAAACGAAAGAATAAATGCTGCCATAATGCTTTGCTTAATGTTTGGAATGACGACTTTAAAGAAAGTTATAACTTTGTTATAGCCAACCATCCAAGCAGCCTCTTCAATCCGCTTGTCTAAATCCATCATGCCGGCAGTTAAAAGCCGAATCACATAAGGCATGCACAAGAGAAAATGACCAATCAACAAACTGATGAATAACGGCCAACCAAAACTAATTACTAAAGTTTGGTAAAGTGCGAAGCCAATAACGATTTCCGGTATCAACGCTGGACTTAAGAAAATATGTTGGAACCAATTCTTACGATGAATCTGAAATCTAGTCAACGCATAAACCGCTGGAATTCCCACTATTAAAGCAATTCCCGATGCCAAGATAGCAACGATGAAACTCATCTTCATTCCATCGACAAAATCCGGTTGTTGGAAAACATTGTGATACCACTCAAAAGTAAAACCCTTAATGGGAAATGAGATAGCCGGTTCCGTTCCAAAAGATGTCACCACGACAATAACTAGTGGCAAAATCAGCAATAGTAAAACTAGGAACCCGACCACGGAAGAAAACCTAATTTTTAATTTCAAGACCATTCCTCCGATCAATCAATTTAGATAATCCATTTAGAATCAACATCGTCACTACCGCTATAACGGTTAAGACAATTGCAATCACACTCGCACTAGTCCAATTTCCTAAAGTAATAGACTGTTGTTGCAGCAATGTTGCTAGAACCATATTTTTATTTCCACCGAGCAATTGAGGCGTCGTATAAGCTGTTAGTGCTCCAACGAAAACCAGAATCGATCCTGTAAAAATACCGATTGAAACTTGCGGTAAAATCACCTTAAAGAAAACAATCATTGGTCTTGCACCCAAAACCTCTGCAGCTTCTTCAACTTCGTAATTCAATTGGCTAAAAGAACTGACTAGAGATGTAATCATGATGGGCAAGAATAAGTAAACTGCACCAACAATAATTGCCAAATTGGTATACAAGAGCGTCAAAGGACTGCTGATGATATGCAATTTCATGAGGAAATTATTGATAACGCCGTTTTTGCCCAAAATCATAATCCAAGCAAAATTTCTCACGACAGCATTGGTCAAAATTGGAAATAATACGATGATACTAACGACTTTTCGCCAACTGCCATTTAATCTTGAAATCCAATAAGCCGTTGGTAATCCCAACCCGAGAGTTATCAATGTTGTCACTACAGCAATGAATAATGTTCGGAAAATAACTTGGATATTATTTTGACTGGAAAAAAATAATTGATAATTACTAAACAGCGAACGGCCATCAGTAAACGTCGGTACAAACATTCTTAATACTGGATATATCAATAATATTATGATTATCAATAAGCCGGGTAATAAGAGTAAAGTAGCAAATTTCTTCAAAAGTGCTCAACCTTTCTAATCAATTGATAATGACAAATTACCATTAAATTACGAACGATGTCAATATCGTTTTCGATAATAGTTCGTAATTTATAAAATTGATTAGGATTTTAAAATAAACATTTTTTTATTGCTACTACTTATGTTAGAAAAAATACTTGTAATTCAACATTTGTCTAAACCTCTTGATTTATATGAAATTAGAAAAATATTATTTCGATTTACAAATCGTACACCCGATTTATATTGTTTTTGTAACGTTATAACGATAAATGCTGTTAATTTATCAACCGATAAATAAAGACGCAAAAAGAAGTTGGAGACATAACCATTCTTTCTCCTAAACTTGCAGCATAAACAAAAATAGCTCCTGGTAATCAAAATACAATTACCAGAAGCTATTTATCTTAATTTTCGAAAGATGAACATGTTCTGTCTTGCTTTTTTTTACTTACTTGTTTCAGGCAATTTAGCAATCTTTCCTTGTTCGATATAAACACTCAAAATACCAATATCAGCTGGATTTACACCACTGATACGACTTGCTTGAGCAATCGTGTGCGGATTGATTTTGCTTAATTTTTGAACGGCCTCAGTTGCCAAACTGTCGACCTTTGTGTAGTCGATTCGATCAGGAATAACCTTTGCTTCCATCTTCTTCAATCGATCGATTCTCATTTGTTCCTTCTTGATATATCCAGCATACTTAGTTGCAATTTCAACTTGTTCAGCAACTCGTCTATCAACTGGGTAATCAGCTTCTCCTACCATATCAACGATATCTGAATAGTGAAGTTCTGGTCTTCTCAAGAAGTGGTCAGCTAAGACGCCATCTTTTAATGGCTTCAAACCGTGAGCTTTCAAGAATGGCAAGGCCATCTTAGGCGTAATCATCTTGTGGGCTAAGCGATCCAATTCCTTTTTGATCGTATCACGCTTTTCATTAAAGGCTTGGTAACGTTCGTCACTGATGAGACCTAATTTATAGCCATAATCTGTTAAACGAAGGTCAGCATTATCGTGACGTAAAATCAAACGATATTCAGCACGACTCGTCAACAAACGGTATGGTTCGTTAGTTCCCTTAGTTACTAAATCATCGATTAAGACGCCGATATAAGCTTCATTACGGTGCAAAATGAATGGGTCTTTTCCTTGAGCACGAAGAGCTGCATTGATACCAGCCATAATACCTTGGCCAGCAGCCTCTTCATAACCAGAAGTTCCGTTCATTTGTCCAGCTGTAAAGAGGTTCTTAACAACCTTAGTTTCCAAATTCAACTTCAACTGCCATGGTTCGATAACGTCGTATTCAATGGCATAGCCAGGACGCATCAACTTAGCATTTTGCAAACCAGCAACTGAATGAATCATCTTCAATTGAACTTCTTCAGGCATAGATGTTGAGAAATCACCAACATAATACTCTTGAGTATCCTTGCCTTCTGGTTCCAAGAAGATTTGGTGTCTTGGCTTATCAGCAAAACGAACAATCTTATCTTCGATTGAAGGACAGTATCTAGGACCAACACCCTTGATAACGCCAGAAAACATTGGAGCACGATTCAAGTTTTCACGAATGATCTTGTGAGTATCAGCATTGGTATATGTCATCCAACAAGAGATTTGATGTTGCAAATAACTAGAATCAGGTGTTTCAAAGGAGAAATGATTAGGCTCCTTATCACCTGGTTGTTCGATTGTTTGGTCAAAATCAATTGTATTCTTGTTAACACGTGGAGGCGTACCAGTCTTGAAACGAGTCAACTTGAAACCGTGCTTTTCAAGATCTTCTGACAACTTGATTGAAGGGATACTGTTGTTTGGACCTGATGAATAAGTTAATTCACCAATAATAATCTTGCCTCGTGATGAAGTTCCGGCTGTCAAAACAACTGTTTTAGCGTGATATCTAGCTCCAGTAGCAGTAACAATACCTTTGCAGACGCCATCTTCAACAATCAATTTTTCAGCAATACCTTGGCGAAGAGTTAAGTTATCTTCATTTTCCAAAACATCTTTCATAACACGGTGGTACATGTTCTTATCAGCTTGGGCACGTAAAGCACGAACGGCAGGTCCCTTACCAGTATTGAGCATTCTCATTTGGATATAAGTCTTATCAATGTTTCGGCCCATTTCGCCACCTAAAGCATCGATTTCACGGACAACGATTCCTTTAGCAGGTCCACCAACTGAAGGATTACATGGCATGAAAGCTACCATATCCAAATTAATTGTAATTAAAAGGGTCTTTTGGCCCATTCTAGCAGCAGCTAAGGCCGCCTCTGAACCAGCATGGCCAGCACCTACGACGATGACGTCATAAGTTTCTGAATCAAATTCTTTAACTTCCATCTATCTTTTCACCTATATTTTATTTTCCTAAACAGAATTGTGAGAATAGTTGCGTGATCAATTCATCTTGATAACTCTCACCAGTAATTTCCCCGAGAGTGTCCCAGCAAGCTGTCATATCGATTTGAACTAAATCAATAGGCATTCCTGCTTGGATACCGGAAATAACGTCATTCAAGCTATTTTTGGCTTTACGAAGCAAGCCTGCTTGACGAGCACTAGTGATAATCACGTTGTTGCTATTATCTTCAATTCCGGCGTTGAATATTTTGCTGATGGTTTGCTTGATTGTTTCAATACCATCATTTTTAATTGCTGATGTCTTCAAAATCGTGTCATCAGGCTTCAATTGAACTACTGATTCTGGTGAAATGACCGGAATCAAATCGTTCTTATTAAAGATAATGATTCGTTTCTTGTCATTTGTCGCATCTAATAATTCTTTATCGTCTTCTTCAAGTTCCCGACTAGAATCTAAAACCACAATAACTAGGTCAGCACCTTTTAGTGCTTGACGAGAACGTTCGACACCGATTTTTTCGACTTTATCTTGTGTATCACGAATTCCAGCTGTATCGATCAATTTCAAAGGTACGCCATCGATATTGACGTATTGTTCGACGACATCCCTAGTGGTTCCAGCAACATCAGTAACAATAGCTTTATCTTCATCCAAAAGACGATTCAACAAACTTGATTTACCAACGTTAGGTTTACCGACGATTGCCGTGGCCAGACCATGTTGCAAAATTTCGCCGCTATCAGCTGTTTTCAAGAGACTATCAATACTCTTGCCAACTGTTTTAGCTTTTTCCAACAACATCTTGGTCGTCATTTGGTCAGTATCATATTCTGGATAATCGATATTAACTTCAACTTGAGCCAAAGAATCCAAGATTTCTTGACGTAAGTTAGAAATCAAATGATGCAAATTACCATCCAATTGATTGACAGCTACTTGCATTGCTTTATCAGTTTTAGCACGAATCAAATCCATAACAGATTCAGCTTGCGTCAAATCGATACGACCATTTAAAAAGGCCCGTTTGGTAAATTCGCCTGGTTCAGCCATTCTGGCACCGTAACCAAGTAATAATTGCAGTACTTTATTAGTCGCAACTATACCCCCATGGGTATTTATTTCGATGATATCCTCACGTGTGAAAGTCTTTGGGGCACGCATAACTGAGACCATAACTTCATCAACTAATTGACCATTACTAGGATCGATTATGTGGCCATAATTTATGGTGTGACTTTGAACTTTACTTAAGTCACGTCCTTTAAAGACCTTTTTAGCAACTTCAACCGCTTGGTCTCCTGACATTCTGACGATTGAGATGGCACCTTCCCCAGGAGGCGTCGAAATGGCTGCTATTGTGTCATATTCTGTTACTGCACTTGGCATAATAAAGCTCCCTTCCTATTTTTGAGCATAAAAAAAGTGCATAATCCGCCTGTTTGACGGAAAAGCACCTTGACTACTTTTCTATTTATATACTATGAGCAATTTCTAAAACATCTTAACCAGATTTTTATCAATTGTCAATCATTTACGATTTTTATAGATACGTTTCTTAGCTTTTCTAAGTCGACGTTTTTTCTCGCGCTCTGCTTCTTCAGCTTCTCTCTTTTCACGACGATACTTGAACGGATTTTGGAAAGCCAATGTCTGAAGAACTTGGAACGCATTAGTAACAACCCAGTAAATAGTGATGGCAGATGGGAATGTCAAAGCTGGAACGAAAATAAAGATTGGCATGACCCATGTCATAATCTTGGTTGTCGAATTTTGCGTTGGTTGTGAGTAACTTGAAATGTATGTACTCAAGAAAGTAAATACAGCCGCTAACACAGCCATAATGTAATATGGATCAGCTTTTCCTAGCTCCATCCATAAGAAACTACCATTACGCAATTGCGTTGTTTTATAGATAGCTTGATACAAAGCGAACATAACTGGCAATTGAATTACCAATGGCAAACAGCCCGCTACCGGATTAACTCCAGCTTCACTATATAGTTTTTGTGTCTCTTCACGTAATTTTTGTTGTGTATCGACATCTTTAGCTGAATATTTCTTTTGAAGAGCCTGCATTTGAGGTTGAATCTTCATTTGCTTATTCATGCTTCTAATCTGGAGCCAGTTCAGTGGCAACAAAATAATTCTTACGATCAACGTAAAGAATACAATGGCCCAACCATAACTATTGCCAACTAATGAAGCTAACCAAAGAATGAATCTCGAAAAACTATATATAACATAGTGATCCCAGAAACCAGTACTATGACTAGTAATTGGCTCGTTTAGGTTTGAACATCCAGCTAGAACCAAGACAACACTCAGTAACAGTGCGATACCTACGTATTTCTTTAAGCTTTTTTTATTCACTTTTACACCTATTTAGTTAAAATTTTTCTACCCTAATTTAATACTTTACCTAATTTCAATAAATGTACAATATTTTTTTTCGTTTCAAACATATCTAAATCGACCGCTGGTTTTCTTGCAATAATTAAGAAATCTAACTCAGCAGGAATTTCCGGCTTCAATTCCAAAAGTGATTGGCGAACGTATCTTTTAATCCGATTACGCCCCACAGCCGTATGCGAAACTTTCTTTCCAACGGAAAGACCAACTCTAAAATGTTTTTGATCTTTCTTAGGCATCTTATACAAAACGAAATTACGATTTGCGACAGAATTACCGTTGGAATAGACATATTGAAACTCATTTTCTTTTTTTATGCGATAACTTTTTCTCATATGTCACCAGACTACCCTTGTTTTGTAATAAAAAAAGACCACCAAAATGTTCAGTGATCCTTCAAAACTAAGCTGATAATACTTTTCTACCTTTTTTGCGACGTCTTGCTAGAACCTTGCGACCATTACTTGTACTCATTCTTTTCATGAAACCATGGACGCGTTCACGATGACGCTTCTTTGGTTGATATGTTCTCTTTGTAGTCATCAATAAACCTCCTGACTCTTATATTAAATTATTCACTTCTTCAGACAATTGCTTAACTATAATATCATGTTATGGCAATTTTTTAAACAGCTAATTTCCTATAAATGTCAAATAAACATTAATTATTTTAAAAAGTTTTTCGCAATTTCTATTGTGGATAAAAAGTGGACGATTGTGATAACTTATTTTTTCCACAGGACAGTAAATAAACTTTTCCATCTGTTAATTTGGCTGTGATTTAGTTTTCCACAAGGTTTGTTCAAATCTTGTTTTTTCTTTGTAACAGCTGAAAATAGGTACTTTCTTAGCCTGTGGATTGTGCATAACTGTGTTAACAACTTTTCAGCTTATATATTTTCCACAGGGTTGTGCATTTAGTAAATACCTGTTGTTATTTCTTCAAATTTAAACATGTGTTCTGTGGAAAACTATTTAATAGAATGATAAACTATAGAATGTCATTTTAGGAAAAAAATTATCCACAACCAAGATTGGGGGGAAATAATTGCCAAATATAAGTAACTCAACTGATCCAAAACTAATTGAATTTTGGGACTATTTTACAAACAAACTAAGATCTCAATTAACTTCTGTGAGTTACTCAACTTGGGTTGAAAGTGCTAATCCCTTATATATAGATGGAAATAACATTTACATTTCTGTCCCAACAAAACTACATAAAGATTATTGGGAAAGAAATTACACGGAAAAAATTGCTATTTACTCATATGAATTAAATGGGATTGAACTTAACCCAATAATAGAAAACGATGAAGACAGCGCAAAAAAAGAGGAGCAAAAAGTTGCTCCTCACATTGAACCTGCTCAAGAATCAGCTCAGCCAAAGCATGTATTTCATAATTCGCATCTGAATCCAAAATACACTTTTGCTTCTTTTATTGTTGGTAGCGGTAATCAAATGGCACATGCTGCAGCCCTTGCTGCGGCAGAAGATCCAGGTGGAGTATACAATCCACTTTTTATCTACGGTGGCGTAGGTCTTGGAAAGACTCATTTAATGCAAGCAATTGGACATCAAATGATCAAACTAGACCCACTGGCAAAAGTTAAATACGTTACAAGCGAAACTTTTGCTAATGACTTTATCAATTCAATTCAAATGAGGACCCAAGACGATTTCAGACAGGAATATCGAAACGTCGATCTACTATTAATAGATGATATTCAATTTTTCGCTGAAAAAGAGGGAACTCAAGAAGAATTTTTCCATACTTTTAATGAACTATATGAAAATGGTAAGCAGATCGTCATGACTTCTGATCGTTTACCTAACGAAATCCCTAAATTACAGGCCAGATTGGTTTCTAGATTTACCAGTGGTTTGTCAGCTGACATCACTGCTCCTGATTTAGAAACTCGAATTGCAATTTTGCGTAACAAAGCCAAAGCAGAACATCTTGAAATTCCAAATGATACTTTGTCTTACATCGCAGCCCAAGTCGATACGAATGTCCGTGAGCTTGAGGGCGCATTGATTCGCGTTCAAGCTTATTCAACGACTAAAAATACTGATATTACTAAGTCAGTTGCTGCTGATGCTTTGAAAGTATTCAAACTCTCTAATGACAAAAAAGGTCTTTCAGTTGCGAAGATTCAAACTAAAGTTGCCAAATATTATCACGTTTCCGTTCAGGATTTAAAAGGGAAGAAGCGTGTTAAAAATATTGTCTTACCTCGACAAATTGCAATGTATTTGAGCCGAGAACTAACAGATCGATCACTTCCACAAATTGGTATGGAATTTGGCGGAAAAGATCATACGACTGTTATGCATTCATGTGATAAAATATCCGAGTTAGTCATAAAAGATGAGGACGTAAAACGTTCTGTCAACGAATTGAAAGACGACCTCAGAAATTAACATGTTTATAACTTTTGAGTTTTCCCAAAGTTATCCACAGCTGTTAATAACAAGGATTTTTCACTAGACAATTAGTCTTCTGATACTTTTCCACAGTTTTAACAGTCCCTACTACTACTTCTATCTTTATATTAATTAATTAAAAAAGGAGTTACCTATGAAATTTTCTATTGATCGATCAAAATTCATAAATCAAACAAGTAACGTTCAAAGAGCAATTTCCACGAAGACAACTATTCCAATTTTGACAGGCATGAAATTAGACCTTTCAGAAACAGGTCTAACGATCACTGGAAGTAATTCTGATATCTCTATCACATCATTTATTTCTAAAGATGATTCAGACAATGACTTAAAAATCGATAGCATCGGTTCAATTGTTTTACCAGCTAGATTCTTTAACGAAATTATTAAAAAACTTCCTGGAGATAATTTTGAACTCGAAGTTTTAGACAATAATCAAACTTTAATCAAATCTGGAGTTTCAGAATTTACTATCAACGGATTAGATGCCGTTAATTATCCACACTTGCCAGATGTTGAAACTGATAACCAATTAGTTTTGCCAACTGATGTTTTTAAAGAAGTTGTCAATCAAACAGTTATCGCTGTTTCAACGCAAGAAAGTCGTCCAGTTTTAACTGGTGTTAATTTCTTGATTACTAGTGAAGGTTTGACTGCAGTTGCGACTGATAGTCACCGTCTTTCACAAAGAAAAATCAATATCACAAGCGATGAAGACTACAATCTAATCATTCCTGGTAAAAGTTTGACAGAACTTGTCAGAACAATTGATGATTCAGTTAAGGAAATTTCAATGTCTATTTCTGAAAATCAAGTTTTATTCAGCTTTGACAATATTATGTTCTATTCACGCTTGCTTGATGGAAGATATCCTGAAACTGATCGTCTAATCCCTGACGAATCGAACACGCTTTTAACATTTGATTCATCAAAATTATTAGCTTCAGTCGAACGTGCTTCGCTTCTTTCTCATGAAAGTCGAAATAACGTTATTAAATTAGAAATCAAAGCTGTCGACAAAAAAGCTACTCTTTACGGAAACTCTCCTGAAGTTGGTACCGTTGAAGAAGTCTTAGATTTTGACAGTCTCGAGGGCGATGACTTGGAAATTTCATTCAATCCTGATTATCTAAAAGATGCTTTACGTTCTTTTGGAAGCAACACGACAATTGAAATGAGCTTTACATCACCATTGCACCCATTCACTTTAAGACCAGTCGAAGATCGTGATAATTTCGTTCAACTTATCACTCCAGTACGTACTTTTTAATGTGAATTTACCAAAATAGACTGAACTTTCGGTTCGGTCTATTTTTTTTGACTTCATAGATTTAAAAGCAATAGATAAGCGATGGGACTTTTTTCTAGTAATTTTAGTGGGTAGATACTCCTTATTTAAAAAATTGCTCATATCGCCTGATATTTCGTTCTAAGTTGTCTTTTATTGTGAAAACAACTATAATATTGGTATGTCATTAATGGATAAATCTAATAAATAGGGTGTTAACAATGTCTGAAAAAATTAAGCTAGAAACTGAATTTATTACTTTAGGTCAACTTTTAAAAGATGAAGGAGTCATTGCAACTGGTGGTCAAGCCAAATGGTTCTTGAGAGAAAATTCAGTCTTACTTAATGGCAGTCCTGAGGATCGTCGTGGTAAGAAATTGCGCTCAGGGGACGTTATAGTTGTCGGTGATCAAACTTTTGAAATTGAATAAATGTTCGTAAAAGAACTGCGACTTCAAAATTATCGCAACTATGAATCCTTACAGGTCAATTTTTCACCCAATATCAACGTTTTTTTGGGAGAAAACGCTCAAGGCAAGACCAATTTATTAGAGGCCATGTACTTTTTGGCGTTGACAAGAAGTCATCGAACCTCAAATGACAAGGATTTAATTAAGTGGGGCAATGATTTTGCTAGAATTTCAGGAACAGTTATCAAAGATAATTCCAGTCGTTTGAAATTAGATTTGGTAATCAGCAAATCAGGGAAAAAAGCTAAGTTGAATAACTTAGAACAACGAAGACTGTCGAGTTATATCGGTAATTTGAACGTTGTCTTATTTTCTCCAGAAGATTTGTCGATTGTAAAAGGCAATCCGGGAATTCGGCGAAAATTTATTGATATGGAATTTGGTCAGATGTCTGGTCATTATCTGAAAACGACTAGTCAATTTCGATCAGTTCTGAAACAGCGAAATGCATATTTGAAAAAACTTCAGCATCATCAAGCTAACGATATGATTTATCTGGATGTCTTGTCGGATCAGTTTTCGGCTTTTTGTGCGGAAGTAGTTTTTTCGCGCTTACAGTTCTTACAAGAATTACAGACACATATTGAAAAGATTCATGCAAATATAACTGAAGGCAATGAAGAATTAAAAATTGCTTACAAGACATTTTTCAATACTGATGGAAAATCGCTTGAAAACATCTATAATATTTTCAAAGAAAATTTCAAAAAGAATTACCAAAAAGAGATTCAGCGCGGCGTGACACTATTTGGACCACATCGTGACGACATCAAATTTATGGTAAATGGAAAAAATGCACAAGACTTTGGTTCCCAAGGGCAACAGCGTTCGGTGGCTTTAAGTTTGAAATTAGCTGAGGTCGAATTGATTAAGGATCAAGTTGGCGATTACCCAATTCTTTTATTGGATGACGTTTTATCTGAACTTGATCATAAACGCCAAACCCACTTATTATCGTCAATCAAAAATGGTATACAGACCTTTATTACGACCACATCAATCGATGATGTTGATCCAAAATTGGTGAAAAACCCTAATATTTTAAATATTACTAATGGCAAAGTTCAACAGGAGGAGATTTAATGGCTGAAGACAGAAAAGCTGAGCTAGAAAAAAGAGAAGAACAAGTCGAAGAATATGATGCAAGTCAAATTCAAGTTCTTGAAGGACTAGAGGCTGTTCGTAAACGTCCCGGTATGTATATCGGTTCTACTAGTAAGCAAGGTTTACACCATCTTGTTTGGGAAATTATTGATAATGGTATTGATGAAGCTTTAGCTGGTTTCGCTACAAAGATCGAAGTTACTGTTGAGCCAGATAACTCCATTACTGTTACTGATGACGGACGTGGTATTCCAGTTGATATTCAAAAGAAGACTGGTAAGCCAGCACTTGAAACAGTTTATACAATTTTGCATGCCGGAGGTAAATTCGGCGGTGGCGGTTATAAGGTATCTGGTGGTCTTCACGGTGTCGGTGCTTCCGTTGTAAACGCATTGAGTAGCGAACTTGATGTTGAAGTTGTTCGTGGTGGCAAACGCTATGGAATCGACTTCAAACGTGGAAAAGTCAATCATTCAATGCACGTTTTAGGCGACGCTGGTGAATTCGATCATGGAACTCGGGTTCATTTCGTACCTGATTCAGATATTTTTACCGAAACTACTACTTATGATGACAAAGTTTTGACGACTAGAATTCGTGAATTGGCTTTCTTAAATAAAGGTTTGAAATTGACTTTTACAGATAAAAGAGCTGATACAGCTGAGAAGTTAGTCTTCCACTATGAAGGTGGAATCAAGAGTTATGTTGAATTCTTGGATAAAGATAAAGAAGTTCTCTTTGATGAACCAATTTATCTTGAAGGTGTTCAAAAGGGCATTACAGTTGAAGTATCACTTCAATATACTGATGAATACCACACTAATTTGATGACTTTTGCTAACAACATTCACACCTACGAAGGTGGTACTCACGAAGTCGGATTCAAGACTGCTTTGACACGTGTCATCAATGATTACGCTCATAAGAATAAATTATTAAAAGATACTGAAAAATTATCTGGTGAAGATGTTCGTGAAGGAATGACAGCTGTTGTTTCGATCAAGCACCCAGATCCACAATTTGAAGGTCAAACAAAGACTAAATTAGGTAACTCTGATGCTCGAACGATTACTGATCGCTTATTCAGTGAACATTTCATGAAATTCCTCATGGAAAATCCTGATACAGCTAAGAAAATCGTTGAAAAAGGTTCTCTAGCTACAAAGGCTCGTCTAGCTGCTAAGCGTGCTCGTGAAGTAACGAGAAAGCAAAACGGACTAGAAATCAGTAACTTGCCTGGTAAGTTGGCTGATAATGCCAGCAAAGACCCAGAAATTTCAGAATTATTTATCGTCGAGGGTGATTCAGCCGGTGGTTCTGCTAAGACCGGTCGTTCACGTTTGACACAAGCAATTTTGCCTATTAGAGGTAAAATTTTGAATGTTGAAAAAGCCACGATGGACAAAATTTTGGCTAACGAAGAAATCAGAACACTGTTCACGGCTATGGGAACTGGATTTGGGGATGATTTCGACATTTCTAAAGCTAGATATCACAAGATCATTATCATGACCGATGCCGATGTCGATGGTGCCCACATTAGAACCTTGCTTTTGACTTTGCTTTACAGATATATGCGTCCGGTCGTTGATGCAGGATATGTTTATATCGCTAAGCCACCTTTGTATCAAGTTCGTCAAGGCAAGATGATGAGATACTTCGATACAGATAAGGAAAAAGACGACTTTGTTGAACAATTGCCACCAAAGCCAGAACCAAAGATTCAACGTTACAAGGGTCTTGGTGAAATGGATGCGGACCAATTGTGGGAAACAACTATGGACCCAGAAAAGAGAAGATTGGATCGCGTTAACCTCGATGATGCCATCGAAGCTAACCAAATTTTCTCAATGTTGATGGGTGACAAAGTTGAACCTAGAAGAGAGTTCATCGAAGCCAATGCACGTTATGCAGAAGTAGATTACTAGGGAGGAAGACAATTTAATGGCAGATCACAGAATAGAAAATGTTAACTTGACAGAAGTCATGAAGAATTCCTTCGTTGACTACGCTGCTAGTGTTATCGTCTCACGTGCGCTACCTGACGTCCGTGATGGCTTAAAGCCAGTTCATCGCCGTATTCTTTATGGTATGAATGAATTGGGTGTAACGCCTGACAAACCATACAAGAAGAGTGCTCGTTTCGTTGGTGATATCATGGGTAAATATCACCCCCACGGGGATTCAGCTATTTATGAATCAATGGTCAGAATGGCACAGGATTTCAGTTATCGCTATCCATTAGTCGATGGACACGGAAACTTTGGATCAATCGATGGTGATCCACCTGCTGCTATGCGTTATACCGAAGCTAGAATGAGCAAGATGGCAGTTGAAATGTTGCGCGATATCAATAAAGATACCGTTGATCTTGTTCCTAACTATGATGGCGAAGAAAAAGAACCAATGGTTCTTCCAGCTAGATTCCCTAACCTTTTGGTCAATGGGGCAACTGGTATCGCCGTTGGTATGACAACTAATATCCCATCACACAACTTAAAAGAAGTCATCGATGCTCTACATATTTTGATGAGAAATAAAGATGCTACGATTGCTGATTTGATGAAAGCAATTCCTGGACCTGACTTCCCAACTGGCGGTATCATCATGGGTCGCTCTGGAATCAGAAAAGCCTATGAAACAGGTAAGGGAACAATCATCTTACGTGCTAAAGTTGACGTTAATACAAAGAAGAGTGGCGCTGAACAAATCATCGTGACGGAACTTCCTTATATGGTCAATAAAGCTCGTTTAGTTGAAAGAATTGCTGAATTAGCTCGTGAAAAGAAAATTGAAGGAATCACTGACTTGAATGATGAATCAGACCGTGAAGGTATGAGAATCGTTATTGATGTTCGTCGTGATGTCAGTGCTTCAGTTATCTTGAATAATCTTTACAAACTAACGCAATTACAAATTTCTTATGGTATCAACATGGTTGCGATTGTTGGAAAAACACCACATGTCTTTTCACTAAAGGGTATCTTAGTTGAATACTTGAAGCACCAAGAAGTCGTAATCAGACGTAGAACTGAATATGAATTAAGACGTGCTCAAGCAAGAGCTCATATCCTTGAAGGATTACGGATTGCTTTGGACCACATCGATGAAATCATCAAGATTATTCGTGGTTCACAAACTTCAGCAATCGCTAAACAAACTTTGATGGATAGTTACAAACTATCTGACAAGCAATCACAAGCTATTCTTGATATGCGTTTGGTTCGTTTGACAGGTTTGGAACGTGATAAAGTTGAATCCGAATATCAAGATTTGTTGGTTAAGATTGCCGACTACAAAGATATTTTGGCAAAACCTGAACGTGTCGATAAAATCATCTATGATGAATTGCTTGAAATTCAAGAAAAATTCGGCGATGACAGAAGAACAGAAATTCGTGCTAGTGAAATTGCTAACATCGAAGATGAAGATTTAATCGAAGAGGAAAATATCTTAATCGTATTGACTCACAATGGTTACATCAAACGTCTTTCAGCTGACGAATTCCGTGTTCAAAATCGTGGAGGCCGTGGTGTTCAAGGCATGGGCATCCATGGGGATGATTTCATCGAACAGATGATTTATACCTCAACTCATGACCGACTATTATTCTTTACCAATGCTGGTAAGGTATATCGTCTTAAAGGTTATGAAGTTACTGAATATGGAAGAACAGCTAAGGGAATTCCGGTAATCAACCTTTTGAATATTGAAAAAGGCGAAAAGATTCAAACCATTATCAATGTCGATAAAGATGTTGACCGCGACAATTCCTTCTTGTTCTTTGTAACTAAGCAGGGAACTGTTAAACGTACTCCAGTCAATGACTTTGCTAATATCAGACATTCTGGCTTACGAGCAATCACTCTTAAAGATGAAGATGAGTTAACGAATGTCTTCTTAACAGATGGCAGTAAAGTTATCGTTATCGGAACTCACAAGGGTTATGCTGTAACCTTTAGAGAAAGCGACGTTCGTCCAATGGGAAGAACTGCTGCTGGTGTTCGTGGTATTAAACTTCGTGAAGAAGACTACGTTGTTGGTTCATCAATTGCCCAAGCTGGACAAGAAATCTTGACTATCTCTGAAA
Source organism: Companilactobacillus halodurans (assembly GCF_009600995.1). NCBI lineage: Bacteria > Bacillati > Bacillota > Bacilli > Lactobacillales > Lactobacillaceae > Companilactobacillus > Companilactobacillus halodurans. Next base: position 26,705 of record NZ_VDFO01000024.1, read on the forward strand.
AGGGTTATGGTAAGAGAACTTCAGTCAGTGAATATCCAGTCAAGGGACGTGGCGGTAAAGGTATCAAGACTGCTAACGTAACTGAAAAGAATGGACCAATTGCTGGTTTGACTGTCGTTGATGGCGACGAAGATATCATGTTGATTACTGACAAAGGTGTCATGATTCGTTTTGAGGTACAAAGCGTTTCTCAAACAGGTCGTGCTACGCTAGGTGTCAGATTGATCAAGGTCGATGATAATTCAATCGTTTCAACAATGGCTAAAATTGCTGATTCAGGTTCAGATGATGATGATGAGAATTCAGATTCTGACTCTGATTCTGAGACAGACGACCAAAACAATGTTGATTCAAATGATGCTACAACAACTGATGATAATGAAGATTCAGATAATAAATAAAAAATAATCGTTTCTGCGTATTTTGAAATGTATCTCTAAAAAGAGATGCGTGTCAGGCAGAAACGATTTTTTATTGAATAGGTTCTAGTAATTGAGAGTAATTTATGATAAACTTACATTTCGTGAGTATAAAATGTAGTTAATTTATGCTCCTTGTTCTTTAATTAGAACCATTAGACCATAAGGAGGTGTACAGTCATGGCTGAAGTACATTACGAAATCACATATATCATTAAACCTGATATGGAAGAAGACGCAAAGAAGGCATTGATCGATCGTTTCGATAAGATCATTACTGATAACGGCGCCAAAGTAATCGACTCAAAAGACTGGGAAAAGAAACGTTTAGCATATGAAATTGCTAATTATAAAGAAGGTATCTACCACATTATCAATGTAGATGCTGAAAACGATGAAGCAATCAACGAATTCGACCGTCTTTCAAAGATTGAAGATAACATTCTTCGTCACATGATCGTTAGACGCGAAGACTAGTCTTGTTTCACGTGAAACATTTTAAGGAGGCAGATAAATGATTAATCGAGTAGTTATAGTTGGACGCCTGACACGTGATCCTGAATTGAGATACACTGCTAATGGAGCAGCGGTTGCCAGTTTTACAGTTGCTGTAAATCGACAATTCACTAATTCTCAAGGTGAACGTGAAGCCGATTTTATTAATTGTGTTATTTGGAGAAAAGCTGCCGAGAATTTTTCTAATTTTACAAACAAAGGTTCTCTTGTTGGAATTGATGGACGTCTTCAAACACGTAACTATGAAAACCAACAAGGTCAAAGAGTTTATGTAACTGAGATAGTTGTTGAAAACTTCTCATTGCTTGAATCTCGTGCCGAAAGTGAAAAGAGAAACGCCGGTAACAATAACTCTAACCAAGGTTCTAACTACAATAATTCAAATCAATCAAATCAGTCTCCATTCGGAAACAATAATAGTAATAACAACAGTTATGGTAATAACTCCGGTAACGGAAATAATTACCATAACAATAATAACGATAGTAATAATTCAAATAATAACCAATCTAACAATTCTAACAATAATATGAGCGATCCTTTTGCTGACAATAGTAAACCGATTGACATATCTGACGATGATTTACCATTTTAATATAGAAGGGAGCAATCGATAATGGCCCAACAAAGAAGAGGCGGACGTAGAAGACGTAAAGTTGACTTCATCGCTGCTAACCACATCGAATACATCGATTATAAAGATACAGACTTACTTAAGAGATTTATCTCAGAACGTGGTAAGATTTTACCTAGACGTGTTACAGGTACAAGTGCTAAGAACCAAAGAAGACTTACAATTGCTATCAAGCGTGCAAGAATCATGGCTCTATTACCATTTGTTGCTGAAGACTAATTTTTTGAAAATTAATTAAAGACCACTTTCAGGTGGTCTTTTTTTAAACTCTAAATCGGATTTTTTAAAATTTCTTGTTTCGTAAAATTGTTATTATTTCTTAGAAATTATGCTATATAATATTTTTTATAAGACGACTTTTGACGATTTATTTACCATAAATATAATTCGAAAAGAAGAAGTCGGCTGTGATAAAATTAAGGGGTATATCTAAGAGGGGACTAATATGAAAAAGATAAAATCTAATCTGAAATTCTTCCTTTCGCGAGTTGACCATTCGACTCAACTCACGGCGGTCTCTTTGATTGTAATGCTAGTGGCTATTTTAATAGTTGGATTGGTCAGAGGCTCTGCAGCCGGTTACATCCAAGCTGTTTTAATAATTATCTCATTAGTACTATTTATATATTTGTTCTTGCTTTTAGGAGAAAAAGCAGGTAAATATACGAACAATTTACAATATCGAATCGATCGAGGAACAGACAACAGTTTCGTAGAGTATCCTTTAGGAATACTTTTGTATGATGCTGATAAACGAATTCAGTGGGTAAACCCTTACTTTGTTGAGAAGACGGGCTTTAATCCATCTAACAGTATGAGTGTCGGCGATATTTCAAGCGAGTTATCAAGCTTGATTGACGACCAAGAACATGCTGGTAACAAAACTATTCAAATAGATAATAAGTATTACTTAGTTCAAGTCCAAACGGAATTGAAGGTTATCTATTTATTAGATATTACGTATTATTCAAATATTGAAAATAAATATGAAGGCAACCGTTCTGTTGTTGGACAAGTTTATTTGGATAATTATGCTGAAATCACGCAATCAATGAGTGATCGGGATGTCTCTAATTTGGATAATTACATTACCAATGAATTATCTAACTGGGCTTCCGACCAACAAATGTTTTTGAAGCGGATCGATGATGATCATTTCTTCATCATGGCATATACTGGAAAGATTTTTAACATGGAGCAAAATGGCTTCAAGATTTTGGATGTCATTCGTGAATTCACTTCACAGCAAAATGTTCCATTGACCTTAAGTATGGGCTTCTCATATGGGGTCGATGATTTAAATAAATTGAATACTGAAGCACAAAAAAATCTCAATTTGGCCTTAGGACGTGGTGGCGACCAAGTCGTAGTCAAAGAGATTGGCGAAAAAGCTCGTTTCTATGGCGGAAATACCGACCCAATGGAAAAGAGAACTCGTGTCCGTGCCAGAATGATCAGTGAAGCTCTCCAAGAATTGCTCAAGGAAAGCGACCAAGTAATCGTTATGGGACACTCGCATCCCGATATGGATGTTTTGGGATCATCGCTTGGTATTAGACGAATTTCAATGATGAATAATACTCCATGCAAGATTGTCATTAATCCAAATACTTTGCATTCTGATGTCAGTCGATTGCTAGGCATGATTGACGAAGATCCTGAAATCAAGAAGGATATCATTTCACCAGATGAATCGGTTTCAATCAAGACGCCGAAAACTTTAATCGTAATGGTCGACCATTCGAAGCAAAGTATTTCAATCAATCCTGACTTATTTGAAGGAGACAACAATAAGGTCGTTGTTATCGATCACCATAGACGTGGGGAAGAGTTCCCTGAAAATCCTATGTTGATTTATATCGAGCCTTACGCTTCTTCAACTAGTGAATTGATTACTGAAATGCTTGAATATCAACCTAAGAATAAGAAAGCGATTGAAAAAATTGAAGCTACAGCCTTGTTGGCAGGTATTACTGTTGATACTAAGTCATTTTCACTTAGAACAGGAACGAGAACGTTCGATGCAGCTAGTTATTTGCGTTCAGTTGGTGCTGATGAGACTATTATTCAAAATGTCTTGAAGGAAAACGTTGATTCCTTTATTCAAAAGAGCCATTTGATTGAAACAATCACAATGGTCAATGACAATATGGCGATTTGCTTTGGCGAAGAGGATAAGACTTACGATCCAGTTATTGTTGCTCAAGCAGCGGATACATTGTTATCATTAAATAATGTTGAAGCATCATTTGTCATTAGTAAACGTCCTGACGGTCGTGTTGGTATTTCTGCACGTAGTTTAGGAAGCGTTAATGTCCAAGTAATTATGGAAAAACTTGGCGGTGGCGGACACTTGTCTGACGCTGCAACTCAAATTCCTGATTCAACGGTAGAAGAGGTCAAGAATCAATTAGTTGAGGTATTGACTGATTCGGATAAGAAGAACTAAGAGGAGGATCATATAGCATGAAAGTTATTTTCCTAGAAGATGTTAGAGGTAAAGGTAAAAAAGGCGAAGTTAAGAACGTGGCAACTGGTTACGCTCAAAACTTTTTGATTAAAAATAAGCAAGCAATTGAAGCTACTAAAGCTAATGTAGCTAAGTTGAAGGCTGAACAAAATCGTGAAGAAAAAGATTACGAAGCTGAAAGACAAGAAGCTAAGGAAATCAAGAAACAAATCGAAAACGATAAGACAGTTGTTGAAATCTCAGCCAAATCTGGTGCTGATGGTCGTTTGTTTGGTTCAGTCACAACTAAGAAAATTGCTGAAGAACTCAATAAGCAATACGATATCAAAGTTGATAAACACAAGATGGTACTTTCTGATGGTATTAAGTCCCTTGGATATATTAATGTACCAGTTAAATTATTCGAAGGTGTTGAAGCAACCATCAGAGTTCATGTCGCTGAAAAGAAGTAGGATATAAATGAATAATGATATAACTTCAAGAATACCGCCCAATGATAAGGATGCCGAGCAGGCCGTATTAGGAGCGGTTTTTCTCAGTCAGGATGCTTTAATTGAAGCTATGGAATACGTTGATGCCGACGACTTCTATCAACACGCCAATCAACTAGTGTTCCAAGCAATGATGAATTTAAACGATGAAGAAGAACCAGTCGATGTCGTGACGGTTCAAAATGAATTAGATCGTGCAAATCAAATTGAAGATATTGGTGGGGTAAGTTATTTAGCAGAATTGGCCAATGCTGTGCCGACAGCTGCTAATACGACTTATCATGCCAAAATCGTTAAGAACAAATCGACTTTAAGACGTCTGATCAATGCTGCAACTGATATTGTAAGCCGCAGTTTTGAAGAAGATGAAGATGTCGATAGTATTATCGATCAGTCTGAGAAGGATATCATGGACGTTTCAGAAAATCGGAACCACAAAGGATTTCGAAGAATTTCTGATGTCGTTAAGTCTTCTTTTGAAGAAATCGATAAATTATATGACGAAGATAGTGATGTTACTGGACTTTCAACAGGCTACAAAGACCTTGATGACATGACGACAGGATTGCACAAGGATGAGTTAATTATTCTCGCTGCTAGACCGGGTGTCGGAAAAACAGCCTTTGCACTTAATTTAGCTCAAAATGCCGCCACTAAGTCCAATGCCACTGTTGCTATTTTTTCTCTAGAAATGGGTGCTGAGCAATTAGTTAACCGGATGCTATGTTCGGAAGGCAGTATCGATGCAAATGCGCTTAGAACTGGTAAATTGGACGAGAATCAATGGAATAGTTTGGTCGTAGCTATGGGTAGCTTAGCTCGGACTAATGTTTACATTGATGACACTCCTGGTATCAAGATGGCTGAGATTCGTTCAAAATGTCGTCGTCTTTTAAAAGAAAGCGGCAAATTGGATCTCGTTATCGTCGATTATTTGCAATTGATCGAAGGTACCGGCCAAGAAAATAGACAACAAGAAGTTTCAGTAATTTCTCGTAATATGAAAAAATTAGCAAAAGAACTACATGTACCAATAATCGCTTTATCACAGCTTTCCCGTGGCGTTGAAGCTCGTCAGGATAAAAGACCAATGTTGTCAGATATCCGTGAATCTGGTTCAATTGAACAAGATGCGGATATCGTAGCTTTTCTTTATCGTGATGATTATTATCGTGATGAAGATGGCGATGACAATGATAATGACCAAGGCGAACCTGAGGATCAAGATGTTGGGGAAGTTGAAGTAATTATCAGTAAGAACCGTTCTGGTCCAAGAGGGACGGCTAAGTTATTGTTCGTGAAATCTTATAATAAGTTTTCATCGATAGCGAATATTCCAGAAAATTAAATAGTGTAGGTGTAGAAGAAATGACAACAGTTGTTGTAGTAGGTACCCAATGGGGCGATGAAGGTAAAGGTAAGATTACCGATTATTTCAGTGGTGAAGCTAACATTATTGCACGTTACCAAGGCGGAGATAATGCAGGACACACTTTGAACATCGATAATCACGTTTACAAGTTAAGATCAGTCCCATCAGGCATTTTGTATTCAGATAAAACTAGTGTTATTGGAAATGGCGTTGTTTTAAACCTTGAATCACTTCAAGAAGAATTGAAGCGTCTGCATGACCAAGGCGTAGATACAACTAACCTAAAAATTTCTAATCGTGCACAGTTGATCCTTCCATATCATATTGAATTAGATAAACTCCAAGAAAAGGCTAAAGGCGATGCCAAAGTTGGGACAACTAACCGCGGAATCGGACCTGCCTATACTGACAAAGCATCCCGTGTTGGTATTCGAGTAGCTGATATTTTGGACAAAGAGTTATTCAAAGAGTTATTGAAAGAAAATCTTCAAGAAAAAAATGAACTATTTACAAAGATTTATGGTGTTGAACCAATGGAATTTGACGATATTTTTGAAAAATATTATCAAATTGGCCAAGACCTTAAAGATCGTGTCATTGATACATCAGCCTATTTAAATAAAGAATTAAAGAATGGCAAAAACGTATTATTTGAAGGAGCACAAGGAATCATGCTCGATATCGACCATGGAACATATCCTTACGTAACTTCTTCAAACCCAGCCGGAGGCGTCACAACCGGAGCAGGAATCGGTGCACCATTGATCGACAACGTGATTGGCGTTGTAAAAGCTTATACATCAAGAGTTGGCGCTGGTCCATTCCCAACAGAACAATTAAACGACACAGGAGACTTCTTAAGAGAAGCTGGCCACGAATACGGAACCGTAACGCACCGTCCTCGTAGAGTTGGTTGGATTGATCTAGTTGTCCTAAAACACTCCAGCAACGTATCAGGAGTAACGCATTTATCATTGAACTGTTTAGACGTATTGACCGGATTAAAAGAAATTAAAATCTGTACCGGTTATGACCTAAACGGCAAAATTATCGACGAATATCCAGCTAACTTAAACGTACTAGCAAAATGCAAGCCAGTATATAAGACATTGCCAGGCTGGACAGAAGATATAACACAAGCTAAGAAGTTAGAAGATCTACCAAAAGAAGCTAGAGATTATTTGGACTTTATCAAAGACCAATTGGGAGTGGAATATGCCACAGTATCAGTTGGACCAGATAGAGAACAGACTATTGAAGTTAATGACGTTTGGAAAAACTAGAGAGCGAAGCAGGGGCGCCCAGCTCCCGGAGCCTAAGACAATTTCACGACTTGGCTGCGAAGCAGACGAGACGGGAAATAGCCTTAGGTGTAGGGAGTTGCCCCTGCGTAGCTCGTTTTAAACTAGAGAGCGAAGCAGGACCGCTTAGACACCGAGGATTAGAGCAATTTCACAAATTGCTCGCGTACCTTGCGAGTGATTCGTGAAATAGGTCTAACCGGAAGTGTCTGTCCTGTGTAGCTCGTTTCCGCTATGCAGCATATATAGCGCACTAAAACAATAAAAATTAAATGCACCAAAACGAACCAAAAAACTAAAAACTAAATTCAACACAAACAACAAAAAAAGCAATTTTCTCCTTTGAATCTAAAGAAGAAAATTGCTTTTTATTATGTCTAAAAGTATTTAATCACTTATTCAAATCATCAGTAGAAATAATCCCACGTTGAAAATTAATAAACCGTCCACTATTACGACTAAAAGTCAGCGTATAAAAGTAACTATCATTCTTACTCAATTGTTTGATATAAACCCGAGTATAACGAGGCACATCAGACAACTGATACCCCACGATACTTGAATTGCTAACACGAGAGTTGGAATTCTTAGCTAAAGTGAAAAGTCCAACGTCGCTTTTGTCAGGATTGAGACCTAAATTGAGTGATATCTGGTTGAAATTACCAGGGTCATTAGCATTTGTCGCTGTTAAATTAGAATTGATAATAGCTGTTTTGAGACGTTGCATGAAGGCATTTGCTTGTGAAGTTCCATCTTTTCCCATGGCAATGTCATCGAGCACGTATTTGGCAGGGTATTTATTGGTTTTTTGATTGAGATATTTAGCAGAAGTAATGGAATCATCTTGATAGTACAAACGATAACGGTAGCCAACGATATTTTTGGTGTCATCGTAACGATTGCAGCTGATAGTGATGTACTTTCCGTGAGTATCCTTTCCAAAGTTAAGTAAGGTCAAATTAGCAATATAGCGATGAGATTTTTTGTGAACCTTTTTAGAAAGGGCTTTTTCTTGATCATTAGATAAAAATGACAAGTCTTTTGTATTATTATAGTCATCGTTAAGAGTATTGATTAAATCAAGCGCTTTTTGCTTATCTTTGTCCATGTCGCTATTTTTTAAAGTGATAGACTTAGGTGCAATATCTTCATCGATATTTTTAGGATTTACAATCAATGAAAAGGGAATCGTTAATTGGGCAATATGATCAACGGTTTTGTCTTTGATTTTTCCAAGATTAAGGGCATATGCGGAAACGATTATTACAACTAAGAGAAGAATAATGATCCATTTAATATATTTTTTGTTTAATTTTTTCAAAATTTCCACCCTTTATTTGTAGGATAATTTACTATATATAATAACAAGATGAACTAGATATTTGGGGAAAATCATGAAAGATAAGAAAGATTTAAAGACTCGGACTAAATCAGAACATTATTTACTAATAGGTGCTGGTGTTGTCGGTGTACTAACGGCAGTCATTTTTTTTGTGATGCTTTCACGTGGCGTAGTCAATGCCGTGGTTACATCTAAAATATCTAGTCAGTATCAAGATAAGGAATTAGAAGTTTTAAAGACTAACTTGAATTATAAATCGCTAGATTTCATTGGGAAATTAATCGACGTAAGCGATGGTTATGTAGTGACACCTAGCAATATCAAGAAGTATCAGGAGTTGGAAGATTACATTCAAGCACGAAAAAATCGTACCAAAGATGTCAATGGACTTTACAATGGCAAGAGTTACTACAAAGATAGTGTGACAAGCGATAAAATCAACAGCTTGGATAAGACTTTGCTCAAAGAAAAAAATCAGGATGTCTATCAAAAACAACGAAATAAGTTGGATACGATTCAAATTTGGTTTGAACAGACCCAAGATGCTGATAAATATTTGAATAAAACTTGGAATAAATTTAATTCTGACAAAGATAGCCTGAGTTTTAAGAAGATTTCAATGGTCAATACGTATTATAAGTTAATCAAGAACAAAACGGCTAAGAACAATTGGAAGTCAGCCGTTGGACAAATGGATCAATATTTTGCCAATCATCAAAATGAAAGTTCAAGAGTTGCGGCAGTCAAGGCTGAATTAGAGGCTTTGAAGAAGTCGCCGTTGACTCAGGACTATACGCCAGCAAATGTGGATATTGTTTCCAGCATGAATTCAACTAGTGGTGCTTCTGATAACTTGAGTCAGGCTGGCATTACCGCAAAGAATGTTCTCTATTACAATTCAAGTAAAAATACTTTGGCTTTGATGACTCGAGTTAGTGGCAAGTATGTCGCTGAAGATGGTTATAGTACTGTCTTGAGTTCGCAAGTCAGTTCCGGAAAATACACAATCAAGAAAATCGTAGATGCTAATAGTTCTGATGCAATTATTACTGACAGTTCTAATAGCAATTTTGGCGAATACGTCTCTAATGCTTCTGAAGATGACCTTAAGGAATTAAATGTGACTGATCCTGACAATACGACTGAAGATTTCAATTCAGCAACGCCGGTTTTTTGGTTCAAGAATAATTCAGCTTTGACGAGTTCGATTTATTTTGGCGATAGTTCGACGATTGGATTTATTTATGCAGGTGGCACTAGCTACAATAATGGTATGCAAATTAGTTCGTCAGACTTGTCTAATTTGATGTCACAAATCTCTTCTGGAATAACATTCTATGTTAATTAGGAGCTAATTATGCGTAAGAAAAAAATGGAACATAGGTTAATTAGAAAAAGAAAAAAATGGCCTTTTGTCTTACTGACTATTGTACTTTTGATTGTCTTGAGCGTAGGGGCCTTTTGGTGGAAATATGGTTATGATATTCGTAATACGATTGCTGATGGCTATTCATATAGTCAGGGATTAAAAAAATCTGACTTTCATCCCAAAAATTCGACCGTTATATATGATCGTAACGGTAAAGAACTTAAGAAACTCTCACAGTCGAGTTCCAATTATACTTCAATAAATAAAATTAACCCCAAAATCAAGAAGGGTTTAGTTGCTGTTGAAGATCAACGCTTTTATATTCACCATGGGGTCGATCTATACGGTATCGCGCGTTCAGTCGTGTCAACTTTGTTGCATCATCGAACTGAAGGTGGCTCAACTTTGACGCAACAACTGGTCAAAAACGTTGTTTTAAAAGATCAATCGCAAAATCTCACGCGTAAACTCAAAGAAATGGTCATCGCCCAACAATTGGAAAAGAAATTTACTAAGAAACAAATCCTGGAATTCTATATCAATGATGTTTACATGGGACACGGTTCTTATGGATTCAGTGCTGCTTCTGATTATTACTTTTCCCAAAAACAAAAGGATTTATCAATTGATAAATTAGCAGTGCTAGTGGGCATCCCTAATAATCCAGTTTATTATGATCCGGTCAGTTATCCTAAGCGAGCATTGAAACGCCGCAACATGATTCTTTATATCTTTAACCAACGTGGCTTAATCTCTAAAAAGACTTATCAAGCTGCTCGTAAAAAGCCTTTGGGATTAAAAGTCAATGAACGTAAATATGATAACAATGTTTCAAATAATTATGCCCTTAGTTATGCCGTCTTCAATGCGACTGAAGAATTGATGAAATCTTCAGGATTTACAATGCAATATTCATTTAAAAATAATGCGCAGCGAAAAGCCTACAACACGAGATACCAACAAGAATACGAACGGGCTCATGGTGAGTTGATGGACGGTGGCTACACGATTCGTACAACCATCGATATGAATCTTCAAAAGAAGATTGAAGCTTTAGTCGATAAAACTTATCAATCGTATACAGGACGCGATGCCAATGGCAAATTGACGCCACAAGTTTCCAGTACTGTTATCGATAATAAGACTGGCGACGTTATAGCGGTCGTTGGTGGTCGGACGACAGATGGCGATCAAGTTAATCGGGCGATAAGCGGTTATCGTCAACCTGGATCAGCGGCTAAGCCAATCGTAGCTTATGCACCAGCTTTTGAAAGAGGCTATTTTCCACAGAGTACTGTCACCGATTCAGCAGTTGGTAATCCAGTCATTCATAACTGGTATAGCGGATATACTGGCAGTAATTCTTTAAGACACGCTTTGGAAAATTCAATCAATACGATTGCTTACAAATTGGCCGCTTCCGATACGAAACATAGTTATTACGATGACATGGTAAAAATGGAGTTTGCAAGGTTAGATCCTAATCAAAAGGCCGATCCACGATTGGCAATCGGGTCATTTACTTATGGCGTCACAACTACGGAAATGGCTTCAGCCTACAGCTCATTTGCTCGCAATGGTCAATTCATTCATCCCAGCAATTTGAGCAGCATTTATGATAATGATAATGGTCGTTACATTTATCAAAACACGCATATGAAAAAAGACGTTTATACCAAGAATGCCAGTTATATGATGCTTAATACGATGCAGTCAGTTATCACTGACGGCTTGGGTAAAGCAGCTGCTTTGGATAATTACAAATATACGGCTGGTAAAACTGGTACGACTGATAATACTAAGGATTCCTATTTTGTAGGGATGACTCCGGACTTTACGATTGCTAACTGGACCGGAAACGATACGCCATCAACGTTGACTAGCAGTGAAGATGCTCTAACGATGCAAGCCTTTAAAGCTGAAGGAGAGTACATGGTCGATTATATGAAAGAAAAGAATAAGAACTTCAAAAAACCAAGTACCGTGACTGTCAGCGGCAATAATTTGTCGGTAAATACTAGTAATGAAAAGCCAAGCATTCAAGATGTAATCGATACTGACTTTTCTAAGTACAATACTGATCAAGAAAATAAGAATACTAATCGACTTTATAACTTGGATTATCGGATTATTTATCATTTGACGAAAAAAGAAGAATTCAAGCGGGAAAAGAAAGTCCAAAGAGCAATTGATAAGTACACTGATTCACCAATTACTAAAGAATCTCAATACAATAAAAAATTGAGTGAATTGCAAAAAATTCGGTACCTGAACGCTAACGTTAAACGTCAAAGTGCTAAGGTCAACTTCAATAAGCAAATTCTGGAATTGCAAAAGGATCTCAATTTGAGTCAAGCGATGTTCCAGACTGCTAAGGATAACAAGAAAGTGGCCAAGTACGAATCTGAAAAAGAGGAAATCGAGACTCGAAGAGAAGAAAAGCGTCAAGACATGGTTGATAAACTAATGCCGCAATATAATTCGCAACTTCAAAAGGTCAAGAGCGCTTATAAGAATAACGACTCTGATAAAGAAGACCAAAAGCAAAAATTGGTCGATATTATGAATGAGATTCGTAGTTATGGTGGAACAGTGCCAGATGTGAAGATTACAGTCAATAGCAGTTCCAGTTCAGATTCTGATTCATCTTCCTCAGATTCAACAAGCTCGGGTTCTTCGAATTCAAGTAATGATTCAAGTAGCAATTAAAGATAAACAAAAAATAGGTTTGGAACATAACTATTTTTCTTCTAAGCTTGCAGCATAGACGCAGAACATAACATAGCTTTTTATGCTTAAAATAAATAGCTCCTGGTAATCAAAGTACGATTACCAGGAGCTATTTGCCTTAATATTCGAAAGCTGACCATGTTATATTCCGCTCTCTTTTATTAAGAAATATTATTCAGGATCAAGGTCATTAGTACGTTTAGCAATGGCTGGCAAGATTAAACCAAGAGCAATCAAGACAATTGGCGTAATGATGTTTAAAGCTAATTGGAACCACCATGATGATGGATCTTTTGCCATATCCATCTTAGGAACCATTCCTAAAACACAAGCAAATGCTGTTAAGAAGAAAGTCCAAAGGCCAAATCCAAAGCCAACGTACTTATTCTTAACGAACATATAGTCTGATTTATATTTATCTAGTTGTTTAGTCAAAAGCATATAAGCAATGAAGACCCAGAGATAACGCATTGGCATGACGATTGAATTTAGATTCAAGAGCCAATTATATAAATCGTTCATCCCATTGATACCAAGTGCAGGCACAATAATAAGAATGGAAACAAGAATGGCAGTCATCTTATAACCGTTGATGGCAATACCACGTTTGTTTTTCTTCGAAAGCGACTTAGGGATGTACTTCTTATCAGCATCGCCTAAAAGCATTCTTAGTGGTGCATCGATAGAAATTGCTAAGGCTGCCGCTGAAGCAACGGTATTCGTGATGGCATATGCCCAGACGAACAAGTTTCCTACGTGGAAGCTATTTCCAAGGAATTGGAAGGCTTGGTAAGCACCATTAGCCATCAAATCAGCTGGGATATGATTTGAATTGACGATCATACCAATAGCAAATGAACCTAGAATAGCTGAAATAGCCACCATAACAGCTAAAATAATCATACCTAGTGGGAATTCCTTCGAAGCATTCTTAGTCTTGTTAACATATGGCGAGATTTTTTCTGACCCACCAACGGCGAAGACTAACATTGAGATAGTTGTAAAATATTGGAAATCGAATTTCGGTATGTATGTGTGAATATCAGTCATGTCTGGTGTGGCAATTTGAACATGAGTGATGAATGGTGCACTGACACCTAAAATAATAAAGAGCATCGACATGGTAAACATTGCGATTCCGGCAATACTACCTAAATTATTTAAAGTGGTTGCCCCTTTACTAGCTAACCAAACGAAGAGTAAGAAAATAATCAAACTTGCTCCTTGTACGACTAAAGGTGAAGCAGTTTGGATAAATGAACCGTTTCCCTTGAATAACCAACTTAAACTAACCATAATGATTTGTAGTTTTTTGGGCAAGGTAAGGAACATGAACTACCCAATATGTCCAAGCGGCAAAATAAGCAAACTTATTGTTTGAGAGCATCTTAATCCAAGAACTGACACCCCCGCCTTCTTCTTGAAAGGCTGATCCAAGTTGTCCCACCATTAAAGTGTATGGAACAAAATAAAGAACCATAATTAAAATCCATGATGTTATAACAGCTAAACCTTGATTAGCGAAGTTGTTAATAACGTTGTTAAGACCCCAAACGGTGGTAAACCCTAAAAGAGCAATATTCCACCATCTAAATGTCTTTGCATTACTAGCATCTGACATAGTTAAATCCTCCTACGAAGGAGATTATACATGAAATATACAAACAAAACTTCTAAATAATGATATAGTTTTTTTACTATATATAATGTTATATTAAAGTAAATAATTTTTTATGAAATTGACAGATTGCATCAAAAAATTATAATTTAGGAATGCGGCTGTTAAAAAGAATTATTTTTAATCAATGGAATTAAGCTGTATAATTGCACTCTATCTAGATATAATACAGAATGGAACAAAAAGAGAGCTTGTTTTATATTAGGTAGCAAATTAATCGGAGTTTACTATGGATAATAACAATAAGAATAATATGTCCAGAGAACGCAGGCGCAGAACGCGTAATAACGCCTTAGCATCTGGCAATAATGGGAAGATTAAACGCCCATTTCTTAAGATATTAGGGCTAGTGCTTCTAGTCGTGATATTTGTAACGGGTGCATATGGATTTAGATTATATGCTCAAGCACAAAACTCGTTGGGTAAAACTTATAAGGCTTTGGATGGTAAAAAGGTTTCAACACGAATCAACAATAAAAAACCAATTTCTATCTTATTATTAGGAGTCGATACGACCGATAATGGGATTCGTGATATGGAAAAAGATTATCACGGAAATTCAGATACGATGATCGTAGTTACAGTCAATCCAAAGACAAACAAGACGACAATGGTATCAGTACCAAGAGATTCAATGGCACAAATTTGGAAAAATGATAATAAGAAAACAAAGAAAATTCAAAAAATAAATTCAGCTTATAATCTCGGAAATGAAGAGGGCGCCGTTGCAACGACGGAGAAGCTTTTGAACATACCAATCGATTATTATGTTAAGGTTGATTTTAATTCTTTGAAGCAAATTGTTAATGCTGTTGGCGGTGTAGATGTTAAAGTACCATTTAGCTTCTCTTATGGAGATACCGGTGAAAAAGAATCTCACTTTAAGAAGGGAAAGATGCATTTAAATGGCAAGCAAGCCTTGGATTATTCCAGAATGCGCTACGAAGACCCTCAAGGAGATTATGGACGTCAGTTACGACAACGTCAGGTCATAACGGCAATCATCAAGAGTGCGGCAAGTGCCAATACATTCACGCACTATCAAAAAGTGTTAGATAGTATTTCTAGTTCTATGACAACTAATCTAAGTTTCAATGATATGCAATCAGTTTTCTTCAACTACCGTGGAGCAGCTAAGAATATCGATTCAGATCATTTGCAAGGATATAGTTCTATGATTAGTGGTTCGTCATATGAAGTTATTCCAACTAAGGAATTAAGACGTGTTTCCAATAAATTGCGTAAGCAATTGAATCTTTCAAAAGAACAGTTGAATAATAAAGAAACGAAGCTAAATTCTTTGAATGAGAAGAATGGGTTCTCATTTAATTCAACTAATGGCCAGCAAAATTATACGATTTATACTGGTAATACAAGTTCTTATGGAAGTACATTTGGCAATACGGGAACCACAAACAACTCGAATACAACAGGCTATACAAGAAATAAAATGTTTTAATAGAGTTTAAATAAAAGGGCTGAGACAAAGGTTTCAGCCTTTTGTTATGTTATGGGAAATAAAAGGAGATAAATATGAGTGTTTTAGAAGTACACGGATTATCACAACAATTTTTGGATAAGAAATTGTATGATGATGCGGATTTACAAGTTAATAAAGAAGATCATTTAGGAATAATTGGTCAAAACGGTGTTGGTAAATCAACTTTTATCAAAATATTGACTGGTCAAATCGAACCAGATGAGGGAAAAATATCCTGGAAGAAGCATCTAACTGTTGGTTATTTAGACCAACAAGCTAAATTAGCCCCAGGTTTATCAATTTATGAGTATCTACAAACAGCTTTTTCAGACTTGTATGAAACAAGCGACAAATTAAACGATATTTACATGAATAATCCTTCAGATGAAGACCTTGAAAGAGCTGGAAAACTCCAAGAAATCTTGGATGCCAATGATTTCTATGAGTTGGATACTAAAATTCAACAAGTAGCGACAGGTTTAGGATTAGATGCGATTGGATATGATCATGACGTTTCCAAACTCAGTGGTGGTCAAAGATCGAAGATTATCTTAGCTAAAATTTTGTTAGAAGAACCAGATATGATTTTACTGGATGAGCCAACTAATTATTTGGATACTAACCATATCGACTGGTTAGCTGATTATTTGAATGATTTTAGTGGTGCCTTTATCGTAATTTCCCACGACTATACTTTCTTGGACCGCATCATCAACTGCGTGGCTGATTTTGAATTTGGTAAGATTACTAAATATACTGGGACTTTGAATCAAGCTCTCAAGCAAAAGGCTGCTAATAAAGAAACATATATGAAGGCTTACGTTAAGCAACAGGAGAAAATCTCAAAGACTAAGGCCTATATTAGGAAATTTAAGGCTGGTTCTCGTTCTAAGAGTGCTAAAAGTAGAGAGAAACAACTCGCACATATGGACGTTTTGACTCCTCCTGGGAATAAGACAGCCGCTAGCTTTGGTTTTCCATATGTCGAAGTACCTAGTTCCAGGATGCTATTGGAAGTAAATAACCTAAAAGTTGGATATGATGGAGAAGCTCTTTTTGATAAAGCTTTGAACTTCTCGATTGTTAGTGGCGAGAAAATGGTTATCAAAGGATTCAATGGTATCGGTAAGTCTACCTTGATCAAAACCCTATTAGGGATATTGAAGCCTATTGAGGGTAACTTTGATTTCTCAGAGACGGTTAAGATTGGCTATTTCAAGCAAGATTTAGTATGGAAGAATAACCTCGAATCACCTTATCAATATATCAGTGGCGAACACCCTGATAGGGATGGTAAAGAAGTTCGTCAGGTCTTAGCTAGAACTGGTTTGACTAATCAACAAATCATGTCATCGTTGCGTTCACTTTCTGGTGGGGAGCAGACTAAGGTCAAGATTGCTGATTTAATGTTTGATAATACTAACTTCCTATTCATGGATGAGCCAACTAATCATTTGGATGATGAAAGTAAAGCCGCTTTGCGTAGAGGGCTGAAAAACTATGATGGCTCAATGATTCTAGTAACTCACGAAGAGGATTTCTATAGTAGCGACTGGATCGATAAGGTCCTAGATATTGAAAAGATCAAAGAAAATTGATTATTTTCAAAAAAATATGAAAAAGTACTTGCATTGGTTTACCATAAACGGTAATATATTACCTGTTGTCACGACGAGTCAGTCGTATCAATGGTTTGGCAGTTTTGCTGCTGAATCATTGAAAAAATAATTTTAAAAAGTTGTTGACATTGAGTTGATAACTTGTTATGATTATTAAGTTGACTCGTTGAGAGCAACGACCTAACAATTTGATGATTATTTCATTAAATTGTTAGAAAAATTATTTTAAAAAGTTCTTGACATTAACTTGTCGGCTTGATAAAATAATTAAGTCGCTGATGAGCGTAAGCGCTTAATCAGCTGGTAGACCTTTGAAAACTGAACAAAGTTTTAAC
>NZ_VDFO01000025.1:0-43037 GCF_009600995.1 Companilactobacillus halodurans
ATTAAGCGTATCAATCTTCAAATTTTTTGGCTCCGAGCAAGCTCGTCAGCCAAATAAAAAACAGCTAGACCAATTATGATCTAACTGCTTATGTAAACTGCCATCAACTTAATTTGACGAACAGCCTTTTTATTTAAAAATAGTGATTAGATAAATTTAGTGTAGTGAATATGTTAAAATGTTTAATAGCAAAATTAAAGGAGAGTACTTATGCCTGATATCAAGTATAAAAGAATAATTTTAAAGGTTTCCGGTGAAGCCTTAGCTGGAGAAAAGGGTTTTGGCATTAACCCACCTGTCATCAAGAAAATTGCTGAACAAGTTAAAAGTATCCATGACTTAGGTGTACAAATTGCAATCGTCTGTGGTGGCGGAAATATCTGGCGCGGTGAAACTGGTGCTGAAATGGGAATGGATCGTGCTCAGGCTGACTACATGGGAATGATGGCTACAGTTATGAACGGCTTGGCTTTACAAGATGGTCTTGAACACATTGGCGTTCCAACTCGTGTTCAAACATCAATCGAAATGCGTCAAGTTGCAGAACCATACATTAGAAGAAAAGCTGTTAGACATCTAGAAAAAGGCCGTGTAGTGATTTTTGCTGGTGGTACAGGTAATCCTTACTTCTCAACTGATACTACTTCTGTCTTACGTGCTGCTGAAATTGAAGCTGACGTTATTTTGATGGCTAAGAATAATGTTGATGGCGTTTATTCAGCTGATCCTAAGAAAGATCCAAAAGCTAAGAAGTATTCTGAATTAACACAACTTGATATTATCAATAAGAACTTGGGTGTTATGGATACAACTGCTTCATCGCTATCAATGGATAACAACATTCCATTGATCGTATTCAACTTGAATAAACCTGAAAATATCAAAAAGGTTGTTCAAGGAGAAAATATCGGAACAATTATAAAGGGTGGTAATGATGACAAATAAAGCGATAACAAAAGCTAAAGAAAACATGAACAAATCAATTGATGTTTTAAAGCATGACTTGAGCAATATTCGTGCTGGTAAAGCTAATGCTTCAATTTTGAATAATGTTAGAGTTATGTATTATGGAACTGAAGTACCATTGAATCAAGTTGCTTCAATCAATATTCCTGAAGCACGTGTTCTAATGGTCACTCCTTATGACAAATCATCACTTGATGACATTGAACATGCTATCAATTCAGCTGATCTTGGCTTGAATCCAGCTAACGATGGAACTGTTATTCGTTTGGTCATTCCACAACTCACAGGTGAACGTAGAAAAGAAATTGCTAAAGAAGTAGGTAAAGAGGCTGAAGGTGGCCGTATTGCCGTTAGGAATGTTCGTCGTGAGGCTATGGACGACTTAAAGAAGCAATTAAAGGCTAATGATGTAACTGAGGATGAATTCCATACTTTGGAAAAAGATGTTCAAAAAGTAACTGATGCAGCGATTGCTGATATTGATAAAGTTGCAGCAGATAAAGAAAAAGAAATCACTGAGGGATAATCTCTTCATGACAGAAATTAAAGAACAATTAGATCCAGAAATGTCTATTCCTAAACACGTTGCTATCATTATGGATGGTAATGGTCGTTGGGCTAAAAAAAAGGGTCAACCAAGGATTGCTGGACACAAAGAAGGCATGAATAACGTTAAGACGATTGCTACAGCAGCTAGTCATTTAGGTGTAAAAGTTTTGAGTCTATACGCTTTTTCAACTGAGAATTGGAGTCGCCCTAGTAAAGAAGTAAATTTCTTGATGAAGCTCCCCGTAGATTTTTTTGGAACATTCATGCCGGATCTAATTAAAGAGAATATTAAAGTACTAGTGACTGGATTTACTGATCATTTACCTGATAGAACCAGAAAAGTAGTATTGAAAGCAGTTGAGGACACAAAGGATAATACTGGGATGATCCTCAACTTTGCTTTTAATTATGGTGGTCGTGCCGAAATTATTAATGCTGCAAAAAATTTGGCTCGTAAGGCAGCTGATGGGTCAATAGATCCTGATAAAATAGATGATTCAATGTTTGCTGAACAGTTGTTGACTAAGCAGTTAGGAGAACTCGCAGATCCTGATTTGTTGATTAGAACAAGTGGAGAAGAGAGAATCTCTAATTTTATGCTGTGGCAATTGGCTTATTCAGAAATGATTTTTGATAAGACATACTGGCCAGAATATTCTGTTGATAATTTGATTGCAGATATTAAGGAGTTCGATCGCAGAGATCGTCGCTTTGGGTCAGTTTAGTTAATTTGGGGGAAAATTATGAAACAACGAGTAATTACCGCCGTTATTGCCTTAGCAATTTTTATTCCCATATTGCTGGCAGGCGGAATCTGGCTTGAAGTAGCTGCAGCTGCTTTAGCCTTAGTTGGCGTATTTGAGATTTATATTATGCGTAAGAGAATTATTGTTTCCATTGATTTCTTAGTTACTATTTTGGGAACATTAGCTTTAGTAGTACCAAATGGATTTTACAGTGGCTGGTTGCCAACTCACTTTTCACGATTAGATTTATTTTATATATTTGCCGTAATCTTATTAGTGATTACAGTTTTGAGTAAAAATAAATTTAACTTTGAAGATGCTGGGGTTTCGATTGCTTCAATGCTTTATATCGGAACTGGTTTTCACTATTTAGCAGCAGTGAGAAATTCTGATCCAGGTCTTGGTTTGTTGATGTATGCCTTGATAGTTGTTTGGTCAACTGATATATTTGCTTATACGTTTGGTCGCAAGATTGGTAAGCACAAGTTATGGCCTGCTATCAGTCCAAATAAGACTTGGGAAGGAACAATTTCTGGTATAATTATGGCATTGATTCTTTCTGGAGTTTATATGTATTTCGTCCCACAAGAGTATTCAATGGTTACTATGTTAATGATTGCTTTTGTACTTTCAATCATGGGACAAATGGGCGATTTGATCGAATCAGCCTATAAACGTTTTTACAAAGTAAAAGATTCAGGAAATATCTTACCGGGTCATGGTGGGATTTTGGATCGATTCGATAGTATGTTGATCGTACTACCGTTGCTACACATTTTTGGTTTAGTATAAACAGCTCGTGGAGGTTAAAATGACCGCGATAATTACATTTATAATCGTTTTTGGAATTCTAGTAATTGTTCATGAATTTGGGCACTATTACGCAGCAAAAAAATCCGGAATCTTAGTTCGGGAATTTTCTGTTGGTATGGGGCCTAAAATTGTGGCGTACAGAAAAAATCATACGACATATACTTTGAGACTTTTACCTTTAGGTGGATATGTTCGTATGGCAGGTGCCCAAGAAGATGATTCCGAGATTCAACCAGGAACGATGGCATCTCTAGTTTTAAATGATGACAATAAAGTAACAAAGATAATAACTTCCAGTAAGGTTTATGATGCAAACGCGGTTCCAGTTCAAATCTCCAAGGCTGACCTTGTTGATGATCTAGTAGTCGAAGGCTACGAAAATGGTGATGAGACAGTTACTAAAAAGTATTCTGTCGACCATGATGCAACAATCGTTGAAGAAGATGGAACAGAAGTTCAGATTGCGCCACGGGATGTGCAGCTGCAATCAGTTTCTGTTTGGAAACGAATGATCACAAACTTTGCTGGACCATTTAATAATTTTATTCTGGCAATCGTCGCAGCAATCATTGCTGCTTTTATGATGAACGGCGTAGCAACTAATCAATTAGGTCAAATCCAAAAGAATTCAGTTGCTCAAGAAGCTGGTTTAAAAGTAAATGATACAATCCTAAGCGTTAATGGGAAAAATACTAGTTCATGGACGGCTTTGTCAGAGAATATTCAAAATAATCCTAGTAAAAAGATTACTTTGAAAGTTCAATCTGGTAAAAAAGTCAGAAACGTTAAATTGACGCCAAAAACAGTTAAATCTGGTGGACAAAAGTATGGCTTGATTGGGATTATTCCAAAGCGTGATTCAAGTGCAATGGCAAAAATCAAGTATGGCTTCACTTACAGTTGGGGAACGACCGTAATGATTTTCCAAGCTTTAGGAAAGATGGTATCAGGTGGATTCAATATTAATCAATTGTCGGGTCCAGTCGGAATTTATTCCATGACTTCAAAAGTGGCTTCGCAAGGCTTGCTTAATATTGTTTTATTCACTTCGATGTTGTCGATGAACTTAGGAATCGTTAATTTGATTCCAATTCCTGCCTTAGATGGTGGAAAGATTTTAATGAATATTGTTGAAGCAATCAGAAGAAAACCAATTCCAGAACAGTATGAAAATGTCATCACTCTAATCGGTGTTGTAATTTTAGTTCTGTTGATGATTGCTGTCACTTGGAATGATATTCAGCGTTTCTTTATAAAATAGGGGGATAAAAAGACTTGAAACAATCAAAATTATATATTCCAACGTTGAAACAAACTCCTTCAGATGCTGAGGCTATCAGTCACCAGTTGATGCTGAGAGCAGGTTATGTTAGACAAGTTTCTGCTGGTGTCTACAGTTACTTACCATTAGCTTGGTCAGTAATTCGTAAGATTGAAGATGTTATTCGCAAAGAAATGGAAAAGGTTGATGGTGTTGAAATGCAAATGCCAGCAATCTTGCCTGCTGATTTGTGGAAGGAAAGTGGTCGTTATGAAACATATGGCGATAATCTTTTCAAATTAAAGGATCGTCATGACCGTGAGTTTGTTTTAGGACCTACACATGAAGAAACTTTTACAAGTGTAGTTAAAGAAGGTTTAAATAGTTACAAGAAATTGCCTCTTATTTTGTATCAAATGCAAATGAAATATCGTGATGAAGACCGTCCACGTTACGGATTGCTCCGTGGTCGTGAATTCTTGATGCAAGATGCTTATTCATTTACAGCTAACAAAGAACAATTAGACGTAATTTTCAATCAGATGGAACAAGCTTATCGTAATATCTTTGATATTTGTGGCTTGAATTATCGTGCTATTATTGGTGATGCTGGAGCTATGGGTGGAACAGATTCAAAAGAATTCTCTGCTATTGCTGCTATCGGTGAAGATACGATTGCTTATTCAGACGATTCTGATTATTCTGCTAACCTTGAAATGGCCGCAAGCAAGATGGAAGAAAATCCTAAAGAGGATAAAAAAGAAATTGAAGAGGTTGATACTCCTGACGTTCACACCATCGAAAGTCTTGCTGAATTATTAAAAGTTGAATCAAAACGTATCATGAAAGCTGTTGCTTATATAGCTGACGATGAACCTGTCATGGTTATGATTCGTGGCGATTATGATGTTAACGATGTTAAATTGAAGAACTATTTAGGTTGTGACTTCTTACGTGAAGCAACTCCTGATGAAGTTAAAGATGTTTTCCACAGTGTTCCTGGATTTATTGGTCCTAAGGGCATTGATGAAAATGTTAAAGTTCTTTATGATAGTTCATTAGTTGGCTTGATGAATTTCGTGGTTGGTCCTAACAAAGCGGATCGTCACTTTATCAACGCAAACTTTGAAGATATCACTGCTGAAATGCCAGAATTTAGAGATTTACGTGTCATCAAAGAGGATGAAACTTCACCTGATGGTCACGGCCAAATCAAATTTACTCGTGGTATTGAAATTGGTCATATCTTCAAATTGGGTACAAAGTTCTCCAAAGCTTTAGGTGCTAACTTCCTAGATGAAAATGGAAAATCAAATCCATTGATCATGGGATGCTATGGTATCGGAATTTCTCGTTTGTTGTCAGCTATTATTGAACAACATAGCGACGAAAATGGTATTATTTGGCCTGAAAGTTTGGCTCCATACCAAGTTCACGTTGTGCCAATTAAATACAATAACGATGTTCAAGGAAAACTCAGCGATGAGATTGTTGAATTGTTACAAGATGAAGGTTATGATGTTCTCCTTGATGATCGAAAAGAACGTCCTGGTGTTAAATTTGCCGATTCAGATTTGATTGGTATTCCAATCAGAATCACTGTTGGTAAGAAAGCAGCAGACCAAATTGTGGAACTAAAGATTAGAAGTACTGGTGAAACAATTGAAGTAAGTAAAGATGAATTAGTAAATTCAGTAAAAATATTGCTTAAGAATCAGTAATGAGGCTTAGGCCTTTTTTATTTGTAAAGGATAGAATATGTCAGATACAAAACAACTTTTTGAAATTTTAATTAAGCAAATCAAGCTCAATGACCTTTTAGGTCCTGACAATTCATTTGCTGATGGTAAATTAGATAAATTAGAAGTTCATAAAAATAGTAAACGTTGGACATTCTATTTTGAATTCAAAGACGTGATTCCATTTAAGGAATTTATGATTTTTGTGAAAGCCTTAAAAGCTAGTTTTGAAGGAATCGCTCAAGTTAATTTTGAGATTTCAACGACGCAAGCTCAATTGAAGGAAAACGATATTAAGGATTATTGGAATTATGTTCTCAATGATGCTGATATCGATTCTCCGATGGTAATCGATAAAATCAGTCAAACGCCGCCTCGAATTGAAAATGGACAGGTCTTTTTAGATGTTTCTAATAGTTTCATGGCTGATTTTGTCGATGGCAAACTAATCAATGGCTTGCAGTCAGAATATACTAGCTTGGGTTTTCCAGATTTTAAAATTCGGACGAATATTGATGAAGTCAAGTCGCAAGCTAAAGAAGTCGCCTTAAAAGCTGCCAATGCTGAGAAGACCAAGAAATTTCAAGCTAAGGCTAAAGAAGTCAGCGAGAAAAAAGCTGCCAAGCCAGCAGGGAATGTTTCAAAAGTTGGACGCAAGATTTCTGATGACCAGGAAATCACGCAAATGGTTGATATAGTTGAAGAAGACCGCAATAAAGTAGTTGAAGGACATATCTTCGACAAAGAAGTCCGTAAATTAAAATCCGGGCGTTCTTTGTTGATATTAAAAGTGACCGACTATACTTCATCATTTAGTATCAAGAAATTTTCCAACGGCGAAGATGATGAAAAATTCTTTGATAATTTAGATGAGGAAGCCTGGATTCGAGTGCGTGGGAATGTTCAAGAAGACAACTTTTCGCGTGAATTGGTCATTATGGCTAACGATATCAATGTTATTAAACATCAGTCTCGTCAAGATACAGCTGATGAAGATAATAAGCGAATCGAATTGCATGCGCACACTAATATGAGTCAAATGGACGCTATTCCTAGTGCCACGAAACTTATCAAACGAGCTAGCGAATGGGGTCAACCAGCGATTGCTATCACTGACCATCATGCTCTTCAAGCCTTTCCAGAAGCCTATAATGCAGGTAAAAAGTTTGGCGTTAAAATTGGTTACGGCGTTGAAATTGACTTGGTTGACGAGGGCAATCCTATTGCCTTTAATCTTCGTGATCAAGAACTCAAGGGTGCAGAATACGTTATTTTTGATACTGAAACTACTGGACTTTCAGCAGTTTATGATTCAATGATTGAAATTGGTGCTACCAAAATGAAAGATGGCGAAGTAATCGACCGTTTTGATAAGTTTATCAATCCGGGTCATCCGTTATCTGAAGTGACAACTAATTTAACTAGTATCACAACCGATATGGTCAAAGATGCTCCTGATGAAAAAACGATTGTGTCAGAATTCATGGACTTTATCGGTGATGACATTTTGGTTGGTCACAACGTAACCTTTGATATGGGCTTCATGAATGCCGCTTTGACCAGAATGGATCGAGACAGGTTGCAGATGCCCGTAATCGATACTTTGGAAATGTCGCGGACTTTGCACTCTGAATATCGGAATCATAAGTTGGATTCATTGGCTAAACGTTACAATATCGTTTTGGAACATCACCATAGAGCCGATTCCGATGCGGAAACCACTGGTTACTTGATGTACAAACTGTTCGATGAGCTAGAAGATAAGTTTGAAACGACCAATGTCAATCAATTAAATGACCATATTGGTGGAGAGGATGCATATAAACAAGCTCGTCCAAGCCATGCCATCTTGATTGCCAAAACGCAAGCCGGTTTGAAGAATATGTTTAAGATAGTTTCTTATTCAATGACGCAATATTATTATCGAACAGCTCGTGTTCCTCGTCGTTTATTGAATAAATATCGTGAAGGAATCATTGTCGGTTCAGCTTGCGAAAACGGCGAAGTCTTCACAAGTATGATGCAAAAGGGTTATGATGATACTCGAGAATTAGCTGAGTATTACGACTATCTTGAAGTTATGCCACGTTCGCTTTATCAACACTTGATTGATATCAAGATTATTAAAGATGAAGATGCTTTAAAAGAAATTATTAAAAATATTATTAAATTAGGTAAAGAATTGAAGAAACCAGTTGTGGCAACTGGTGATGTTCATTATTTAGATCCTCATGATAAGGTTTATCGAGACATCGTTATTAAAGCAGTTAAAAGTAATGCTTTGGCAAGAAGACCGCAGTTGCCTGATGTGCAATTTAGAACGACAAATGAAACGTTTGATGAATTTAGTTATTTAGATAAAGCCACTCAACAAGAAATCATCGTTGACAATCCAAAGAAAATTATGGATTCAATTGATGAGATGTCTCCGGTCAAAGACAAGCTCTACACTCCAAAGATGGATGGAGCTGAAGAAGAAATTCGCAATTTGACGATGAACAAAGCTCACGAATTGTACGGCGACCCATTGCCAGAGTTAGTTCAAAAACGAATGGATCGAGAACTGAAGAGTATCATCGGTAATGGATTCTCCGTTATTTACTTGATTGCTCAGCGTTTGGTTTATAAATCAAATAAAGATGGGTATTTGGTAGGATCCCGTGGGTCTGTCGGTTCAAGTTTCGTTGCGACGATGACAGGAATCACTGAAGTTAATCCCTTGCCACCACATTATCGTTGTCCTAAGTGTAAGTATTCCGAATTCTTTACTAAAGGTGAAGTTGGTTCTGGATATGACTTGGAAGACAAAAAATGTCCAAAATGCGGTACCGAATTGAAAAAAGATGGTCAGGATATTCCCTTTGAAACTTTCTTAGGATTCAAAGGTGATAAAGTTCCTGATATCGATTTGAACTTCTCCGGTGATTATCAACCAGTAGCTCACAACTATACCAAAGTTTTGTTTGGTGAAGATCACGTATTCCGCGCTGGTACGATTGGTACGATTGCCGATCGGACAGCTTTTGGTTATGTAAAAAATTATGAAGAATTGACTGGCGAGAATTTGCGCAATGCTGAAGAAGAACGTTTAGCTAAGGGTTCGACTGGTGTCAAGCGAACGACCGGTCAACATCCTGCGGGTATCATTGTTGTGCCCGATTATATGGATATCTTTGACTTTACGCCTATTCAATATCCAGCTGATGACCAAAATGCGGCTTGGAAGACGACCCACTTTGATTTCCACTCGATTCACGATAATATCTTGAAACTCGATATCTTAGGCCATGATGACCCAACGATGATTCGTATGCTGCAAGATTTATCTGGTATCGACCCTAAGACGATTCCGGTTGATGATCCCGATGTGATGGAATTGTTTAGAGGGACGGATTCATTAGGTGTTACGCCAGAACAAATTTTCTCTAAGACTGGAACTTTAGGTGTGCCGGAATTTGGAACGCGTTTCGTTCGCGGAATGTTAGAAAAAACACATCCAACGACGTTTGCGGAATTGTTGCAAATTTCTGGTCTATCTCACGGTACCGATGTTTGGTTAGGTAATGCTGAAGAATTGATCGACAAGGGTATAGTTACCTTAAAAGATGTTATCGGTTGTCGTGATAATATCATGATGGATTTGATTCACTACGGAATGGAATCGCAAATTGCCTTTCAAATTATGGAGCATGTTAGAAAGGGTCGCGGTATTCCTGATGAATGGAAACAGAAGATGAAAGATGCTAATGTTCCTGATTGGTATATCGACTCTTGTTTGAAGATTAAATACATGTTCCCACGGGCCCATGCGACAGCCTATATTTTAATGGCGCTTAGAATTGCTTACTTTAAAGTACACTATCCACTTTATTACTACAGTGCTTATTTCTCTGTTCGTGCTGACGACTTCGATCTTGTTGCAATGACAACTGGAAAAGAAGCTGTTAAATCGGCTATGAAAGCTATCAATGATAAAGGGATGGATGCTTCTACTAAAGAGAAAAACTTATTGACCGTTTTGGAACTAGCTAATGAATGTTTAGAACGTGGTCTAACGATTAAAATGGTCGACTTGGATAAGTCAGATGCCTTTAATTTTAAGATTATCGATGATAAAACATTGTTGGCTCCATTCAATGCTATTCCTGGTTTGGGTGACAACGTTGCTAAACAAATCGTTGCTGCTAGAGAAGAAAAGCCTTTCTTATCTAAGCAAGATTTGGGAACGCGAGGCAAAGTTTCTAAAACAATTATTGAATATATGACAGAAAATCATGTTTTAGATGGCATGCCGGAAGAAAATCAGTTATCATTATTCTAGGTACGGGCATTATAAGTTGCTTTAGTAATTAATATATGTTAAATTAACTACTAGTTAATTATTGATTAATGAGTGAGCAGAGATGCTCACTCTTTTTATTGCCGAATTACTTTGGAGGAATGTCCTTGGATACAAAAGTTGAAGAATTAAAAGCCATTTTACAGCCAATCTTAGATCAACATGATTTCTTTTTAGTTGATTTAGAGTTCGTACACGAACGCGGAGATTGGTATTTAAGAGTGTATGCAGATAAAAAAGGCGGAATCAGTATCGATGATTGTGCCGTCATCAGTGAAGAATACGGTGAAAAATTGGATGAATTGAATCCAATCGAACCAGCGTATTATTTAGAAGTTTCATCTCCAGGTGCTGAACGTCCCTTGAAAAATGATGCTAGTTTAACTGACTATGTTGACGATTATGTTCATGCTTCTCTTTATCAAAAACAAGATGGTCAAAAGGCTTTTGAAGGAACAATGACTGAGGTAACGGATACCAAGATAACTTTGATCGTTAAAGTTAAGAATTTAAAGAAGCAAGTGGAGCTTAGTCGTGACAACATCGCTAAGATTCGTCTTGCAATAGAATTCTAAGGAGAAAATCATGAGTAAAGAAATGGTTGAGGCCCTTGATGCACTTGAAAGCGAAAAGGGTATTAAAAAAGAATACGTAATTGAATCATTAGAAGCTGCTCTAGTTGCCGCTTATAAGAGAAATTATAACCAAGCTCAAAATGTTGATGTTGAATTTGATGCTAAAAAGGGTAATATACATGTTTATGCGGTTAAAGAAGTTGTTGAAGAAGTAGCTGACGACCGTTTAGAAGTTAGTCTTGAAGATGCCCAACAAAAGAGCAAGGGTTATGAAATCGGCGATCATATCAAAGAAGAAGTTACTCCAAAGGATTTTGGTAGAATTGCTGCTCAAACTGCAAAACAAGTAATTATGCAACGAGTACGTGAAGCTGAGCGCGATATCATTTATAATGAATATAGTCAATATGAACATGAAATAATTCAAGGTACTGTTGAACGTAGCGATAATCGCTATGTCTATATTACTTACGGTAAAATTGAAACAGTTATGCCAAAAGCAGACCAAATGCCTGGCGAAACATATAACTCTCGTGATAGAATCAGAGTTTATGTTACTAAGGTAGAAAATGCTACCAAAGGACCACAAGTCTTCGTATCAAGAACAGACCCAGGTTTGGTCAAACGTCTATTTGAACAACAAGTTCCAGAAATATATGATGGAACAGTTGAAATCGTTTCGATTGCCCGTGAAGCTGGCGACAGAACAAAAATTGCTGTTAAGTCAGATAATCCTGACGTTGATCCAGTGGGTACTTGCGTTGGTCCAAAGGGTTCGCGTGTCCAAGCAGTTGTTGATGAATTAAATGGCGAAAACATCGATGTTGTACCTTATGTCGATGATCCAGTTGATTTCATTGCTAATGCTTTGAACCCAGCTGAAGTCATTGCTGTTCAATTTGATGAAAATGATAAGAAACAATGTATCGTAATCGTGCCTGACTACCACTTATCGCTAGCTATTGGTAAGAAGGGTCAAAATGCTCGTTTAGCTGCTAAGTTAACTGGTTATAAGATTGATATCAAACCAGAGTCTCAAGTTGAGTTCGTTGATGATAACGATCAAGACGTTAACCTTGAGGATGTTGAAAGCGGCAAAATCGATATCGACAAGACTCGTGAAAATGCGGCTAATGCTGATGACGCAAAGAATCCAGCTGCTGACGATTCAGATGAAACAACTGATGATTCAACAGATACAACAGCTGATTCAGAAGATACAGATACAGACGACAAAGATTCAGATAACACAGACTCACAAGATTAAGGGGTGATGGATTTGGCAACTCGTAAGATACCAATGCGTAAAGATATTTTGACCAACAAGATGTATCCCAAAAGAGAAATGGTTAGAATTGTCAAAGATAAAGAAGGCAACATTTCAATAGATCCAACTGGCAAAAAGCCCGGTCGCGGTGCTTATGTAGGACTAGATCCAAAAGCCGTTAAGGAAGCTAAATCAAAGAAATCATTAGAAAAAGTTTTTTCACATGCTGTTCCGAGTGATTTTTATGATGAATTGTTTGAATTCGTCGATCATCAAAAAGCTCGTATGGACCTCTTTGGTGATTTAGGCAAGAAACACTAATGAATAACTTTTTAAACCTTTTGGGTCTAGCTGTCAGAGCTCGTAAAGTAGTTAGTGGAACTGAGTTCACAATTGATGGCATTCGTAAGAATGAAGTTAAATTAGTGGTCATGGCAAATAATTGTAGTCCACGAACAAAAAAAGATTTGCACAATAAAGCTAGTTATTATAATGTACCTGTGGTAGATACATTGAATGATGATGAATTAAAAAAGGCTATTGGAAAAGACAGAAAAGTTATGGGAGTAACTGATCAAGGTTTTGCTAAAAGGTTAAAAGAAATTATGGACAATTAAGGAGAGTGATAGGATGGTCAAAAAAAGAATTTATACTATTGCAAAAGAAAATAGTGTTGACAATCAAGTAGTACTCGATGCCGCAGAAAAATTAGGTATCGACGTTAAGAACCATATGTCATCAGTAGATGAAAGTGTTGAAAAGAAAATCGTAAGTAGTTTGAAAGGTAACAAGAAGCCTGCCAAACAAAACATGACTCAACAACACAGTGCACAGCATGCACCTAAATCTTCAGGTGAAAAACACGAAAGTAGTAATCACAACTCAGGTGATCATAAGACTAAGATTAAGATTACTGCTGTAAGAAGAGATGCTAATAAGGGTAAGGGTCACTTTGACCATCGTAACAACAATCACACATCCAACAGTAATCGTACAAACAGCAATAATAACCACCGTCCAAACAATGGCAATAATAATAATGCCAATAATAATCGTAATGAGCGCAATAATAACAATCGTAACAACAATAACAACAACAGCAACAATAATAATAATCGCAATAATAACAACAATCGCTCAAACGATAATAGAAGAAATGACCACCGTCCATCACAATCACGTGATAACCGCAATCGTAACAATAATAACCGACGTGATCGTTCAACTGTACAAGGACAAGCTCCACGTCCAAGACAAAGTGCAGGTAATAAGTATCTAGAACAATTTAAGACTAATATCCAAGATGCTAGTCACATTCCTAGTCACCCAACTAGAAATAACAATAATCGTTCTAACAATCGTAATAACGATAACAACCATAAGAACAATCACCGTCCTAACAACAATGAGAACCACTTTAATAGAAACAATAACAACAATAACCATAACAACCATAACAACAATAATAACCGTAATAGCAATAATAATAACCAAAACAGAAGACCAGGAAACAATAACAATACAGCTGCTAAGAAGGAAACTCCTAAATCAACTGTCGCTAAGGTAAATGTTCCAAAACCAGAATACAAGAAGCCAAAACCAACGAATAATAATCGTGATTTCGGTCATAAACAAAACTTGGCTAACCCATTTGGTACTCGTAAGAAGAAGAAAGCTCGCAAACGTCAACAACGTCAAAGAACTGAACCAAAGAAGCCAATGCCACAAAGAAAAGATCGTCCATTACCAGATACATTGGTTTACACCGTTGGTATGAACGCTCAAGATATTGGTAAGTTGATTCACAGAGAACCAGCTGAAATTGTTAAGAAGTTGTTCATGCTTGGTATCATGATCAACCAAAACAAGTCCTTGGATAAGGATACAATTGAACTTTTGGCAACTGATTATGGAATCGATGCTAAAGAAAAGGTTCAAGAAGATGTTGCCGATATCGACAAGTACTTCGATGCTGAAGTTAATACAACAGAAAACCTTGAAAGTCGTCCTCCAGTAGTAACAATCATGGGTCACGTTGATCATGGTAAGACAACCTTGCTTGATCACTTGAGACATACTCATGTTACTGCCGGCGAAGCTGGTGGTATCACTCAACATATCGGTGCTTACCAAGTTCGTTTAAAGGACCGCTTGATTACATTCTTGGATACTCCAGGACACGCTGCCTTTACTAACATGCGTGCTCGTGGTGCTGATATCACTGATATCGTTATCCTAGTTGTCGCTGCTGATGATGGCGTTATGCCACAGACAGTTGAAGCTATCAACCATGCTAAGGCCGCAAATGACCCAATTATCGTAGCGATCAATAAGATTGATAAGCCAGGTGCAAATCCTGAACACGTAACTGAAGAATTGATGAAGTATGACTTAGTTCCTGAAAGTTACGGTGGCGATACGATTTTTGTTAATATTTCTGCTAAAGTCGGTACAAACATCGATGAATTGTTGGAAATGATCTTGCTTGAAGCTGATGTTTTGGAATTGAAGGCAAATCCTAAGCAAAAGGCTATCGGTACTGTTATCGAAGCTAAACTTGATAAGGGCCGTGGACCAGTTGCATCACTATTGGTACAACAAGGTACATTGCATGTCGGAGATCCAATCGTTGTTGGTAATACCTTTGGTCGTGTCAGAACCATGACTAATTACAATGGTAAAGAAATCGACAAGGCTAAGCCTTCACAACCAATTGAGGTTACAGGTCTAAATGATGTTCCTGAATCAGCTGATAAGTTCGTTGTCTTCGACGATGAAAAGACAGCTCGTGCAGCTGGTGAAGAACGTGCTAGTCGTGCTCTTCAAAAAGAACGTCAAAATACTAACCCTGTTACACTTGACAACTTATTCGAAACAATGAAAGAAGGAGAACTTAAACAAGTCGACGTTATTATTAAAGCCGATGTTCAAGGTTCTGCTGAAGCCATTGCCGGAAGTTTGAAGAAGATTGAAGTTAAGGGCGTTCGTGTCAATATTATTCACCAAGCCGTTGGTGCTATTACTGAAAGTGATGTTAACTTAGCTTCTGCAAGTAACGCTATCATCATTGGATTTAATGTTCGTCCAACTGCTCAAGCTAAAGTACAAGCTAAGGATGAAAATGTTGATATCCGTCTTCACAGAGTTATCTATAAGGCTATCGATGAAGTTGAAGCTGCCATGAAGGGTATGCTTGAACCTGTTTACGAAGAAAAAGTTATTGGTAATCTTTCAGTTCGTGAAACATACAACGCATCTAAGGTCGGAACTATTGCTGGTTGTTACGTTAACACCGGTAAGATTGAACGTGACAGTGGCGTAAGACTTGTCAGAGATGGTATTGTTATCACCGAAGGCAAGCTTGGTTCACTCAAACGCTTCAAAGATGACGTCAAAGAAGTTCGTGCTGGATTCGAATGTGGTATCACAATCGAAAACTACAACGATATTAAGATTGGTGACGAAATCGAAGCTTACGTAATGGAACAAGTTCCAGTTAAATAAAGCTAATAAATCAAATAAAGCCATTATGTTTTAAAAAACATTTTGACTTTATTTTTTTGAAATCAATTCCAATTTGGAAGAAAAGATTTTCAGCTTGAATGTGATATAATCAAGCAGTGATGAATAAAAAAGCGACAAGTAAACTATTGAGTTTTCAAATAGTAATAAAAAGTATTAATGGAGGTACAACATGGTAAAGCATCGTATTGGTCGTGTTGAACAAGAGATTCAAAAAGAAGTCAACGAGATTCTTTTAAAACGAGTTCGTGATCCACGAGTTCAAGGTGTGACGGTTACTGGTGTTGAGATGACAGGGGACTTGCAACAAGCAACTATCTATTACAGTATCCTTTCTGAAAAAGCTAGCGACGTTGAAAAGACACAAGCAGGTTTAGATAAAGCCACTGGACTTATTAGACGTGAATTAGGTCAAAATCTAACTTTGTTTAAGGTTCCTGAACTTGAATTTAAACAAGATCAATCTGTTCGTTATGGTGAAAAGATTGATAAGTTGATTGCTAAGTTACATCAAGACGAAGCAAATCGTTAATTTCTAAGTCTTAAATTGAACAAAGATACTACTAATTTCCTTAGGGGTTAGTAGTATTTTTAGTATTATGTAGATTTTGGTTAGTGCGTCATGCCGGACTAGATAGTGGTTATGTTTTTGATTGGTAATCGCTTGGAATAAGCAATATGTGACGTTATCTGGTCGGTAGTGACAGTTTTGTGGATGCTCAGTACAAGGTTATGGAATTAATTTTAGGTTGTGTCCAGTACGTTTCAGCGTCCATAAAGTAGAATGGACTAGTATTAACCTAACTTAAGAAAGCACCTAATTTGACATTGCTAGTTTACTTTTAGAGAAGAATATCTTCCTATTGTTAAAAAAGACTAGTAAAATTGTCTATGATATTATCACGAGATGGAGATTTAATATGGACGGAGTAATTCCATTAAATAAAGAAATTGGTCAAACAAGTTCTGATTATGTTTATAAATTAAGAAAAATATTGTATACGAAAAAAATTGGCCACACAGGAACACTGGATCCTTTGGTCGATGGAGTTTTGCCAATTTGTGTCGGACAAGCGACTAAATTAGTGAATACTTTAACGGGGACGCCGAAAGAATACGACGGGGAAATCACTTTAGGTAAGTCAACGACCACTGAAGACCGGGAAGGCGAAACAGTAAAAGAGCATAAGTTGACGCAGCCATTTACAAAGGAACAATTACAAGAGACTTTTGCCAAAATGACAGGTGATATTAAACAGATTCCACCAATGTTTTCGGCCGTCAAAGTCAAGGGTAAGAAACTGTACGAATATGCACGCGCAGGTATTGAAGTTGAACGTCCAGTGCGAGAAATCCATATCTATGATTTTCAAATGGTCGGTGAACCGGAATTCGATGAAGCAACTGGTTATCAAAAAATCAAGTTTCACGTCCGCTGTTCCAAAGGGACTTATGTCCGGACTTTAGCAGTTGAATTCGGCCGAATACTTGATATGCCGGCCTTTATGTCACAATTGACTCGTGTTAAGAGTGCTGGCTTCAAACTATCAGAGACCTTTACCTTAGGCCAAATCAGAGAAATGATGGACAATAATGATCACAGCTTTTTGAAGACAATCGACGAAGTCCTAAAAGACGTTCCTAGTCATGAATTGACAGATGAAGAGTGGGAAGTCCGCGTCTTGCACGGTGGCTTTTTAGAAAAAATTGATTCAGATAAAACAAAGCA
Organism: Companilactobacillus halodurans; assembly: GCF_009600995.1. Classification (NCBI taxonomy): domain Bacteria; kingdom Bacillati; phylum Bacillota; class Bacilli; order Lactobacillales; family Lactobacillaceae; genus Companilactobacillus; species Companilactobacillus halodurans. Next base: position 17,507 of record NZ_VDFO01000025.1, read on the forward strand.
GCTACGTGTCACACGTCAAGGTATAACTAAGGCTCTTTACAAGTATGATAAAGTAAGGGATATGTGGATTCCTGATTTAATGTTATTGAACAATAAGTAAAAGAGGGTAAAAATGCAGATTATAAACGTAGAGCATCCGTTGCAAGAAAAGCAACGTCCGCTTGAAGATACAGTTTTAATCATGGGCTTTTTTGATGGCGTTCATCTGGGTCATCAAAAAGTTATTAAAACTGGAGTCGAATTGGCTAAGGAACATAACCTAAAGTCCATCCTCTTAACGTTTGATCGTTCACCAAGAACGGTTTATCAACATGAAAAGAATTTTAAGTATTTATCGACGCCAAAGCGAAAAGCTGAGTTGGTTGAAAAATTAGGAGTCGATTATCTATATTTTGTTAAATTCAGTGAAGCGTTTGCTAAATTAAAACCACAAGAATTCGTTGACCAATATATGATTGATTTAAAGGCCAAATATGTTGTCGCAGGTTTTGATTATACTTATGGGAAAAAAGATATTGCCAATATGGCTAATTTGCCAAATTATGCCCGCAATAGTTTTGAAACTGTGACGGTTCCTGAACAGTTGATCAATAATCAAAAGATTGGTTCAAGTGCCATCAAGAGATTCATTACTAGCGATAAAATTGCAATGGCCAATGAATTTTTAGGTTACAATTACCAAAATCAGGGAACTGTAATTCACGGACTGCAAAGGGGCAGGACCTTAGGCTTTCCGACAGCTAATATTGCTGTTGATGGCGACCAAGTTCTGCCTTCAATTGGGGTTTATGCGACGAGAATCAAGGTTGACGGCGTTTGGTATAAATCGATGACTTCTGTTGGCTACAATGTAACCTTTAAAGAAAATACGGGAATAACTGTTGAAACCAATATTTTTGGCTTTGATCGTGATATTTATGGAAAACACGTGAGTGTAGAGTGGGTCAAATACTTACGTGGTGAAATCAAATTCTCTGGAGCAGAAGGTTTGATTGCACAATTAGAATTAGACAAGAAAAATTCAATTGAAATTCTATAAAAAAAGGAAACAAGGATAAATTATTGATTATCATCCGAGTTTCCTTTTTGATTGTTGTCTGAATTTTTAAAAGTAAGTTTGCCGTAAACGACGGGATGCAGCTGTTCGATTATTCGATCCTGTTTATCGAGCTTTCTTAACAGTGATTTCAGGTTAGGATCGTCTTGTGCCAATTTTTCGATTTCCTTGCGTTTTTTGATTCTTTGATAAGCGTCGTCAAGTTCTTCAGCAATTGTTTCACGCTTTCTAAGTTGCGTATACACTTCTTTAGAATATTCCTCAACTTGGTAAATCTGTTCTTGAGGGATGACGGCTAAAATTGGCTTTTTAGCGAATTCTAATCCAGCTTGATAATCGACATTAGTTACGACTGCGCAGACCACAGGCGTTTGATTATAACCACTATTAGGTACGATTACGAGATCATCAACGTGAACTTTAAAACCGGTACTGATATAGGCATAGGTTTTGCCAGCTGTTAATGAAAGTAAACTTGGTGTTTCAATTAAATCTTGATAATCTGAAGTAGTCAAAAATTTGACGCCAATGATTTGATTTTTCAATATTTTGAACCTCTCTAATCGATTTTTACTTCTGAATATCATTATAAACTCTTGTTTAAAATAAAAATGGAAATAATTTTGAAAAATAAGCTTGCATACTTGACACTAATAGGATAGATTGTTATATTTTACATTGTTAGCACTTAGGTATGAATAGTGCTAAAAAGGAGGACGGTATAATGCTATCACAACGTCAAGATGCAATCTTGAGAGAAGTCGTGCGCATATTTACAGATACCGGCCAGCCGGTTGGTTCGAAGACATTGATGAATGAATTACCGTTCCATGTAAGTTCTGCGACAATCAGAAATGAAATGGCAGTTCTTGAAGAAGTGGGCTATCTCGAGAAAACTCATCTTTCTTCAGGAAGAATTCCTTCAGCGATGGGATACCGCTATTATCTTGATAATTTGGTGCAACCAACTAGTGTACCGCAAGATATTGCACAAAGAATCGATGAGGACTTTGGGAAAACTTATCATCAAATCGGTGATATCATTGAACAATCCGCAAAGATTCTGTCTCATCTTACAAGTTATACAGCAATCACCTTGGGTCCAGAGAGCAGTTCGATTCTCTTAACGGGATTTAGAATCGTGCCTTTGAATCCACACCAACTTATGGCAATCATTGTCACAAGTGATAATAATGTTGAGAATAATATTTATACAATTGATGATGATTTTGATACTTCACTGATTGAAAAAATCGTCAATATCGTTAATGACAAATTGGTTGGACAACCCTTGCCAAAAGTTATTAGGATGTTGCATAACGATGTTCCAGCAATTCTTTCCGAGTACATGTACTCAACTAGCGGTCTGTTAGATATGATGGATCAACTGTTTAAGAAAGCTGGCTCAGAGAAGTATTACGTCGATGGGCAATTGAACCTGTTAAATTACGCTAACAATGATGATCTATCGCAAGTTCAGTCGTTATTCTCGATTATCAATCAAAGTAATGATTTAAGAAAGTTATTGGACCCAAGTATTAGTGATGACGGCATCAAAGTTCGTCTCGGTAGTGAATTAGGTAGCGATGCTTTAAAGAATTATAGTATCATTACAGCGAACTACGATGTTGGTCACCATGGTAAAGGTGTAATTGCGTTACTTGGTCCGACAACAATGCATTATTCACAACTGATTGGATTGTTAGGAGAATTCAGAGTTGAATTAGCCAAACGATTGATTGACTATTACTCAAGGTATGATGATTCTTGAAATTAGGAGGAAGCAATGGCAGATAAAGAAAAAAATCAAGATTTGAAGTCAAAAGAAACTGCAGAAAAGTCTACTGCAAAAGATACAGCAGAAAAAACAGCTGCAAAGGATACTTCAAAGACTGATAAGGCAACTGAGAAATCAGCTAAGAAAGAAAATGCTCATCAAGATCCTAAGGATCAAGAGATAAAAGATCTGAAGGCAAAGAATGGGGATTTGGAAGATAAATTCTTAAGAAGCCAAGCTGAAATTCAAAATATGAATAATCGTCATAAGAAAGAAGTTGCTGGCATTCTGAAGTATGACGGTCAAAAATTGGCAACTGAAATTCTTCCAGTGATCGATAATCTTGAACGTGCCCTAGATGTTAAAGCTGATGATGAATCTAGCAAGCAACTAAAGAAGGGTATCGAAATGGTGCAACAACATATGATGAAAGCTCTCAAAGATAATCATGTGACTGTAATCGATAATGCTGGTGAAAAATTTGACCCAGCATCAAGTCAAGCCGTTCAAACTGTTCCCGCTGATGACAAACATCAAAAGGATACAGTCGTTCAAGTTTTGCAAAAGGGTTATAAATTAGAAGATCGTGTGCTTCGTCCAGCAATGGTCGTTGTAGCACAATAATAAAGTTAATAAATTTAATAATATAAAATTAAAAGAGGTTTAGGTTTATGTCAAAAGTTATTGGTATTGATTTAGGTACTACAAACTCTGCTGTAGCCGTTCTTGAAGGTGGCTCTCCAAAGATTATCACTAATCCAGAAGGCGCAAGAACAACTCCTTCAGTTGTTGCTTTCAAAGATGGTGAAATCCAAGTTGGTGAAGTTGCTAAGAGACAAGCTATCACAAATCCTGATACAATTTCATCTATCAAGCGTCACATGGGTGAAGCAGATTACAAAGTTACTGTAGCTGGTAAATCATATACGCCACAAGAAATTTCAGCATTCATCTTGCAACATATCAAGAAGTTCTCAGAAGATTATCTTGGTGAAAAAGTTACAGATGCTGTTATCACAGTTCCTGCATACTTCAACGATTCACAAAGACAAGCTACTAAGGATGCTGGTAAGATTGCTGGTCTAAACGTTCAACGTATCGTTAACGAACCAACAGCTTCAGCACTTGCTTATGGTCTTGATAATGACAAGGGTGACGAAAAAGTTCTTGTTTATGACCTTGGTGGTGGTACATTTGATGTTTCTATCCTTCAATTAGGTGACGGAGTCTTCGAAGTACTTTCAACAAATGGTGATACACATCTTGGTGGTGATGACTTTGACCAAAAGATCATCGACTGGCTAGTTGCTCAATTCAAGGCTAAGAATGGCGTTGACTTGAGTCAAGACAAGATGGCATTGCAAAGATTAAAGGATGCTGCTGAAAAAGCTAAGAAGGACTTGTCAGGTGTTGCTCAAACATCAATCAGTCTTCCATTTATCTCATCTGGCGACAATGGCCCACTTCACTTGGAAGAAACTTTGACACGTGCTAAGTTCGATGAATTAACATCAGATCTTGTTGAAAGAACTAAGGTCCCAGTTGACAGTGCTCTTAAAGATGCCAACTTAACAAACGCTGATGTCGACAAGGTTATCTTAAACGGTGGTTCAACACGTATTCCTGCTGTTCAAGATGCTGTTGCTAAGTGGACTGGCAAGACACCAGATCACTCAATCAACCCTGATGAAGCTGTTGCTTTAGGTGCTGCTATCCAAGGTGGTGTTATCTCTGGTGATGTTAAAGACGTTGTTCTACTTGATGTCACACCACTTTCATTAGGTATTGAAACAATGGGTGGAGTATTCACTAAGTTAATCGATAGAAATACTACAATTCCAACAAGCAAGTCACAAGTCTTCTCAACTGCTGCTGATAACCAAAATGCTGTTGATATTCACGTCTTACAAGGTGAACGTCCAATGGCTGCAGATAACAAGACCTTAGGTCGTTTCCAATTGACAGATATTCCTGCTGCACCTCGTGGCGTACCACAAATCCAAGTTACATTCGATATTGATAAGAATGGTATCGTTAATGTTTCTGCTAAGGATATGGGTACCAACAAGGAACAAAAGATTACTATCAAGAGTTCATCAGGCTTGAGCGATGAAGAAATCGACAAGATGATGAAAGAAGCTAAGGAAAACGAAGAAGAAGATAACAAGCGTAAGGAAGAAGTCGATGTTAAAAATGATGTTGAACAAACATTGTTCGCAACTGATAAGACTCTAAAAGACGTTAAGGGTAAGGTTTCTGACGATGAAATCAAGAAAGCTCAAGATGCTCGTGACGCTTTGAAGAAAGCTCAAGACTCTGGCGATCTTGAAGACATGAAGAAGAAACGTGACGATTTGAATAAGATCGTTCAAGACTTATCTGTAAAACTTTATCAACAAGCTCAACAAGCACAACAAAAAGCTGGCGGCGACAAAGACGCAACTGGCAAGGACTCAACTGATGGCAAGAAGTCAGGCGACGACAATACCGTTGATGGCGACTTCTCAGAAGTAGATCCTGATAAAGATAAGAAATAATCAAAATTATTAATTATTGTGATAAAGAGCAGTGGTTTAATTACTAAAGCCAGTTATGGTATAGTAAAATAATAACTGCTCTTTTGAGCGTTAAAAAGGAATAGGACAAAAATGTCCTGTCACATAAAGGTGATTTAATGGCAGATAGAAATCCATATGATGTACTAGGCGTTGATAAAAACGCTTCTGATGATGAGATAAGAAAAGCCTTCCGGAAACTTTCTAAGAAGTATCACCCTGATATCAATAAGGCTCCTGATGCTGAAGATAAGTTCAAGGAAGTAAATGCGGCTTATGAGATTTTAAAGGATCCTCAAAAACGTGCTCAATATGATCAATATGGTTCTGCTGGAATAAATGGTAGCCAAGGTGGATTTGGCGGCTTCGGTGGCGGAGCTTCCGGAGATCAGTTCGGCGGTTTCGAAGATATTTTCAGTCAATTCTTTGGCGGCGGCGGCGGTGCTCGTCAAAATCCTAATGCCCCTAGACAAGGTTCTGACTTACAATATCGGATGGATCTAACTTTTGAAGAAGGAGTCTTTGGTAAAAAGACTAATATTTCCTACAATCGTGAAGAAGAATGTTCAACTTGTGGCGGTTCTGGTGCCAAACCTGGAACACATCCACAAACTTGTTCAAAATGTCACGGTTCAGGTTATGTTGAAGTTGATCGTCAAACTCCACTTGGTCGTATGCGTACTCGAGTTGTCTGTGATGTCTGCAATGGTACTGGTAAGGAAATCAAAGAAAAGTGCAATATTTGCCACGGTTCAGGTAAGGTAAATGAAAAGCATGAACTCAAGGTTACTGTGCCAGCCGGTGTTGAAGACGGACAACAAATGCGCTTAGATGGCCAAGGTGAAGCCGGAACTAACGGTGGACCATACGGTGATTTGTATATCGTTTTCCACGTCGCTCCAAGTAAAGAGTTCAGACGTGACGGCGCTACAATCTACGCCTCAGTAAATATCAGTTTCCCTCAAGCAACTTTGGGAGATAAGATTAAAGTCAATACAGTTCACGGACCAGTTGAATTGAATGTTCCTAGTGGTACTCAAACAGGAACAACATTCAGATTGCGTGGCAAAGGTGCTCCAGTTTTGAATAGCAAGAGTATCGGTGACGAAAAGGTAACAGTTAATATCGTTACACCTCGTAAATTATCCAGCGAACAAAGAAGTGCTTTGAAGAAGTTTGCTGAAGCCGGTGGCGACAAGGTCAAAGAAAAAGATAGCAATTTTTTCAATAAAGTAAAAGATGCCTTTAAAGGCGAATAAGCTCTTAAAAGAAGAAGTGAGAAGCTTCTTCTTTTTTGCTATCTAGAACATCACGGTACAATAGTGTAAAATAGAAAGAATGAGAAAATATCTGATAGAAGGGAATAATTTATGGATTTAGATCTTGATAAGTTAAAAGAAAGACAAAAAAGAATTCGTAATTTTTCTATCGTGGCGCATATCGACCATGGTAAATCAACCATTGCCGATCGAATTTTGGAAAAAACTAAGACTGTATCTAAACGTGAAATGAAAGCACAGATCCTGGATGATATGGATTTGGAACGTGAACGTGGGATTACTATTAAGTTAAACGCGGTAGAACTAGAATATGAAGCAAAGGATGGCAAGACTTATATCTTCCATCTGATCGACACACCGGGACACGTCGACTTCTCTTATGAAGTTTCACGTTCTCTGGCTGCCTGTGAAGGAGCTTTATTAGTTGTCGATGCCGCTCAAGGTGTTGAAGCACAAACGCTAGCTAATGCCTATTTGGCAATTGATAACGATTTGGAAATCGTGCCAGTTATCAATAAAATCGATTTGCCATCAGCTGAACCCGATAAGGTCAAAGAAGAGATTGAAGAAATGATTGGTATCGATGCTGGATCATCAATTTTGATGAGTGCTAAAACTGGTGTTGGCGTTGACGAATTGCTTGAAAGAATCGTTTCTGACGTTCCAGCACCTACCGGCGATTTGGATAAACCATTGAAGGCTTTAATCTTTGATTCTGTTTATGACAGTTACCGTGGCGTCGTCTTAGATGTAAGGGTCCGTGAAGGCGTTGTAAGGGTCGGAGACACGATTGAATTGATGAGCAATAAGAAGACCTTTGAAGTCACAGAAGTTGGTGTTATGTCGCCTAAGGCCGTTAAACGCGACTACTTGATGGCAGGAGATGTTGGCTATATCACCGCTAGTATCAAGTCAGTTCGAGAAACTCAAGTTGGTGATACGGTTACTTTAGCAAGTAATCCAACTGATGAACCTTTGACTGGTTATCGCAAGAGTAAGCCAATGGTCTTTGCTGGTTTATATCCAGTTGATAATGCTAAATATGAAGATTTACACGAAGCTTTGGAAAAGCTGCAATTAAATGATGCAGCGTTAGAGTTCGAGCCAGAAACTTCTGAAGCTTTGGGCTTTGGTTTTCGTTGTGGTTTCTTAGGACTATTACACATGGATGTCGTTCAAGAACGCTTGGAACGTGATTTTAATCTTGAATTGATTACAACTTCGCCCTCAGTTGACTATCATGTCACAACTAACGATGGCAAAGAGATCATCGTCGATAACCCTTCCGAGTTACCAGATGCTTCAGAAATCAAAGAAGTTCGTGAACCTTATGTCCGTGCCGAAATCATGGTACCAGAAGACTTCGTGGGTCCAGTTATGGAGCTTTGTCAAAGAAAACGTGGCGAGTTCGTAACGATGGACTACTTGGATAAATATCGTGTGAACGTTATTTACAAGTTGCCGCTACTCGAAATTATCTTCGATTTCTTCGATGATTTGAAGTCGAATACTAAAGGTTACGCTTCACTTGATTACGAAGTGGAAGATTATTTACCAAGTCAATTGGTCAAAATGGATATCTTGTTGAATGGCGAACCAGTCGATGCTTTGAGTTTTATCGTCCATAAAGACTTTGCGCAAAAGCGTGGTCGTGATATCGTGGCTCGTTTGAAAGAAGTTATTCCACGTCAAATGTTTGAAATTCCAATTCAAGCTGCAGTTGGGAACAAGGTTGTCGCTCGTTCGAACGTGAAAGCTTATCGTAAGGATGTTACTGCTAAACTCTATGGTGGTGACAGAACTCGTCGTGATAAGCTGTTGAACAAGCAAAAAGAAGGTAAGAAACGGATGAAGGAAGTCGGAAAAGTTTCGATTCCTCAGGAAGCCTTCATGTCAGTCTTGAATCTCAATCGAGGCAAAGAAGACAGTAAAAAATAAGAAAACGCTTATAATGTAATTAGTGAATACATTATAAGCGTTTTTTTAATTGGAGGAATTCTTATGGAAAAATTTGATTCGATTATCATTGGTGCCGGCCCTGGCGGACTTGCAGCTGCTTATAAATTGAAGAGCAGCGGCCAAAAAGTAGCCGTGATTGAAAATAACCTCTGGGGTGGAACTTGTCCTAATCGGGGCTGTGATCCTAAAAAAGTCTTCATTGCAGGAGTTGAAGCACGTGATAAAGTACTTCAGTTGCAAAATAAGGGCTTTTCAGACGTTCCTTACTTAAATTGGAAAGAGATAGAAGAATTTAAAGAAACCTTCACAGATCCCGTTTCTCGTGGCAGCCGTGGAGGAATCGTTAAAGCAGGGATTATGGCAATCGATGGCCAGCCCAAGTTCGTTTCTGAAAATGAGTTGACTGTTAATGGCGAAAATTACCAAGCCGACCACTTCATCATTGCGACCGGGCAACGTCCAAGTTATTTGGATATCCCCGGGAAAAACCTCTTGTTATCAAGTACCGACTTCTTGTCATTGAATAAAATGCCAGAAGACATCACGATTATTGGTGCCGGTTATATTGCCTTTGAACTAGCAACAATTGCTAACGCAACTGGTGCTAAAGTGCATGTTGTCCATCATAATGACCATCCATTAAAAGGATTCAATGAAAAATATGCTTTGGAATTAGTTAAGCAATTGGAAAATAAAGGCGTTGATTTCAATTTCAATATCGATACTAAGTCGATTGAAGCAAAAGATGGCAAATATATCATTAAAGCGGATGATTTTGAATTGACGACTGATTTAGTCTTTGGTGCAACAGGACGGATACCTAACGTTGATGCCTTGGATATTGAAAAAGCTAACGTCAAAGTTGATCGTCACGGTGTGATTGTTAATGGTAAATTGCAATCAAGTAACGATAAAATCTTTGCCATTGGGGATGTTGTTTCGACAAAACAGCCTAAATTGACCCCAGTAGCAGGTTTTGAAGCAAATTATGTCGATGACGTTATTTTGGGTAAGACTTCAGATGATATTGAATTCCCATTGATTCCAACAACGGTTTATGGCAGTCCCAAGTTGGCCGAAGTAGGCGCTAAAGATGGTGCTAAAGTCGTTGATCAAGATGTTACTAGTTGGTTTACTTATCACCGGACTAATGAACCTAAAGCTGAAATTAGAATTGTTTTGAATAATGAAGACCAGATCATTGGTGCCACTGTTTTGAGCAGTGAAGCTGATAGCTTGATTAATTTGTTGACTATGGCTATTAAAGATAAGATGACGCATGAGGATGTTACTAAGCAGATTATGGCTTATCCTACTGACGCCAGTGATTTGGAGTATTTGTTTTAAATAATAAAGCTAAATAGTAAGATAATCGTGATGAGTAATCACGATTTTTTTATTAGGAGAAGAAATTATGTATCGTCATGAGCAAGTACTTACGAATAAAATTCCGGTTAAATTGGTTGTCCACACTAAAAATATTGAAGCGCAAACAGTTTTACGTCATTGGCATCTGGCAGTAGAAATCGATTATATTGTTGATGGTGCGGCAAAATTTGTTGTTAGTGGCGAAGAGATAATTGTTCAAAGTGGTGACTTAGTGGTAATTAACTCGAATGAAATCCATTCAGTTCAGCCACTTGGAGTTAAGCAAAATACATTGTCTTTAACCTTTTTATTACCATATGAATTTTTGAAAAAGGAGATTTCACAGCTTGATGGTCTTTGGCTAATTTCACCCAATTCCAAAGAAAAAACAATCGTAGAAAAACATTTATATCAATATTTTAAAGATACTAAATTATCTAAAAATAAAAATTTATTCTTGAAGCGTGATATCTATCAAATTCTATTAGATTTAGTAAATTATTTAGCTACCAAACGTCAAAACAGGCCTAATATTGTAACGCCACCGATTCTAAATAAGCTATCAAAAGTCATTACGTTTATTGACCAGCACAGTAATGAAAAATTAAGTGTTTCTAAAATTGCTCATAATGTTCATTTAAGTGAAGGGTATTTATCGAGAGTATTCAAAAAGCAAATGGGAACTAGCATCATGAAATATGTTAACTTGGTTCGTTTGATTAAAGCATTTGAAATGTTGACGAATACTAATAAAACGATTGATTCCATCTCTGATTTAGTGGGTTTTCCTAATCCTAAAGCCTTTCGAATGTTATTTCAAAAAAGTTACCAAAAAACACCAGGAAAATATCGATTAGATTTAAAAAGGTCAGTAATTGACTGAAAATAGGTTAAGATAAAACGTTTACAGTAAGCGATTACATAATATTATTAACTTGTTCTTTAAAAAGAAGGAGTTGATAATTTTGACAAAAGTCAATTCAAAGTCATTTATTTTTAAAATCGCTTTGTTATCTATTTCAATGTTATTGATGGCTGCACCAAACATTGCAGCTGCAATACCCTTGATGAGTAAAACCTTTGTTGGACAATCGGATTCAGCTATTGAAACTATTTCAACGATTCCTAATGTAGGTATTATTATTGGTATTTTTCTGAGTAGTATTTTAGTTAATTATTTAGGTCAGAAAAAAACAGTTATTTTGGGTTTATTGATTGCACTAATATTTGGTGTTACTCCAGTTTTCTCGAATAATTATTATTTGGTTTTGAGCTCTAGACTTCTTTTTGGGGTCGGGATTGGATTTTTCAATTCTTTAGCTATTAGTATGATTTCAGATTTTTATCATGGAGATGAAATGTCAACAATGATGGGATTTCAAAGTTCTGTCAGTTCTCTAGGAAGTTCGATTTTATCCTTTTTAGTTGGTTATTTGTTGATTTTTGGATGGCACGCTACATTCTGGATTTATGCAATAGCTTTACCAATTTTAATTATTTTTAGTTTAGTAATCCCTGATGTCAAAGTAGAAAAGACATCATCTGCTCAAAAAGTCCATCAAAAAATAAATTGGGAAGTTTTGTTGATTTCTGTTTTGACGTTCTTTGTCTATGTTTTCTTTATGGTTGTAACTGTTAAATTGGCTAATTTGTTGGATTATAAAGGAATTGGCACTGCCAGCCAAGCAGCAACTATTTTAGGAGGGTTCACCTTAGTTTCAATGCTCGTTGGTTTTGTTTATGGATTTGTCCATAAAGTTTTGAAAAATTTAACTTTAATTATTGGTTTCTTTCTAATGTCAGTTGGATTTTTAGTTTTAGCTAGCGCAAGTTCTTTAACTATGATTACAGTTGGTACAGTAATTATCGGCCTTGGATTTGCAATTGTTATTCCCTTTATTTATACAATTATTAATACAGTTGCACCAGCTGGGTCTAAAAATTTAGCATCGTCAATTATGTTGATTTTTACTAATGTTGGAGTTTTCTTATCGCCAACTTTAATTAATTATTTATCAAGTTTGTTTGGATCAACTACTCCAGATGTCAACATGAAAGTTTGTTCATATGGATTTGCTATCTTATTTGTTCTTTCTGGATTGGTTTATGTATACCAAAAATTTGTTCAAGGAGTGAAAAAAGTTGTTAAGTAATAAATTGCAATTAATGAAAAAGGTTAATGTTTTAAATACAGATTATCAAATGAAATTAGTTCCAGGAATGGATTCAGAAGGGTACTTGGATCCTAAGGCAAAAGATGAGCTTGAAGATTCTATTAAACAAACTAACACTGGTTCATTTGGAAGCGAGGTTGAACAAGATGTTAATGTTGACGAAATCAGATCTTCAATGGGATGGAAGAAAGCCAATCACACTTTGATAAACAAGTTAAACATTGAGAATCAAGTCTTTCAAGGAGTCAAGGTTAGAAGTTATGTTCAAGAAGATTTGCAGACAAAAATTTTGCCGACGATTCTATTTATTCATGGTGGTGGTTTCATTGGTGGCAGTTTGGATAATGTCGAGTTTCCCTGCGAAGCTTTAGCTGATTATGGACAGGTTAAGGTGGTTTCGGTCGATTATGGATTGGGTCCTGAAAATCCTTATCCACAAGGATTGATCGATAGTTATAATGTTTTGAATTATCTGGCTACTAACAAGAAAAAACTTAATATTTCAACGATTACTGTCATGGGTGATTCTGCAGGTGGTAATTTGACTTATAGTGTATCTCTGTTGGATCGACAACTTGGAACAAATTATGTTGATAAGGCCATCACTTTGTATCCAGTAACTTATCAAGGAAATGATTCTGCTAGAAGAAAGTATTTTGATTCACCTAAACAATTAGCTGCTAAAAAAGATGCTAAAGAAATCGATACTTTTATTAATAATTTTAATGGTAGTCAAAAAATGATTAACGATTGGTATATTAAGAGTAATGATTCTGAAAGCATGTATTTGTCACCTCTGAATGCACCTGAGAGTCTCTTGAAAAAAATGCCGAAGACTTTATTTATGGTGGGTGAGTTTGATCCATTGCGTTTACAAGGTGAGGCTTTTTACAACAAAATGAAGTTAGCTGGTGGCGATATTACTTACATTAGATATAATGGTATGATTCATGCCTTTATGGATAAGGTAGGCGATTTCTCTCAAGCAGATGATTGCTTGTTAGAAGCCTTGAATTTCATTGAAAAATAATTAATTTATAAATTGATTGGAAGCATCTCATAATTATTATGGGATGCTTTTTTACTTGTTAATTTGTTATTAATGATTATAAAGATCAATTTCAACTATTCCTAATATTGACGGCTTACCAAAGACTTTAGTTACTTTGCTTGACCAAGTCAGGAACAGTTTTTGGATTGATGGCTATGTAAATTCTAATAATCTATAATTTAATTGTTCCAATCATTTAACCTGAATAAAATCAGCTCAAGTGATTTTTATTTAAATAATGATAATATCTGCGTATACTTTACAAAGCATGTACTTTCAAAAAAGAGAGGTATTGAAGATGTTAAAACAAGAAAATTCAGATAAAAGCTTTTTAGATTGTCCAGTCGCTGGAATCCAAGATATTATTAAAGGTAAATGGACAACCGTGATTTTATATTTTCTCAGTCAGTCCACTCTTCGATTTGGCGAACTAAATCGTAAAATGCCGATGGTAACACAGGCTTATTTGACTAAAGAATTACGAATTTTAGAAAATTATGGTTTAATTCACCGGGAAGTTTATCCACAAGTTCCACCTAAGGTTGAATATTCATTAACAGCAATGGGTAAAAAATTTATTCCTGTACTCGATGCTTTAGAAAAATTTGCGATAGAGTACGAACAAGATAATCAAAAATAAATTCAGAATTCACTCAGCCATAAGTACTGATATCGTTCATTACAATCTAAAAAGATAGTAGCTATTAAACTTATTAGTACTATTTAAAATTATTTGTATATTGTATAGTGAACCGATACAAAAGGTTAGGAGAAATATTTTTAATGAAGAAAATTATTGTTGACGCTTATGGTTCTGTAGATGTAATGAAAGAAATTGAAGTTTCAAAACCGAATCTAAAACCTGATCAAATTTTAGTTAAAACGGCTGCTATTGGAGTAAATGATCCCGATGTAGTGATGAGAAAAAGTGGCCCTTTTCCTACTATGCCAAAAGAAATGAGACCAACTTTACCTCACATGTTAGGTCAAGATTTTTCTGGAGTTGTTTCAGAAGTTGGAGCCTCAGTTACTAAGTTTAAAGTTGGTGATCATGTAATTGGTTTTTCAAAAAATGGGACTTATGCTGAATTTTTGGTCTTGAACGAGACTGATTCAGTAGCCAAAGTTCCCGATGATTTGGACCTTGTACCTTTAGGAGCATTTGAACTAGAAGCTGCTACGGCTTGGAGCGCAGTTGTAAATAATGGTGAAATAAAAAAGGGACAAAAAGTCTTGATTCATGGTGGAGCTGGCGGAGTTGGTACGATGGCTATTCAAATAGCCAAAGATTTTGGCGCCTATGTTATTACAACAGCAAAAGCAAAGCATAAAGATTATTTAATGTCTTTAGGAGCAGGCCAAGTAATTGATTATCAAACGCAAGATTTTAGTAAGTTGGTTAATGATTTGGATTTAGTAGTTAATTTAACTGGGCCTAAAACCTTAAAATCTAGCTATCAAATTATTAAAAAGGGTGGTCGACTTGTTTCAGTCAATGGAATGCCAAGTAAAGTAAAGGCTACTGCATATGGAATTACGGCTACTTATGCTTTTGGTGACTTGTCACAAGACACTTTAGAAAAATTGATTGATTTGTATAGTAACGACAAACTTAAAGTAAACATTAGTCAAAAATATCAATTTAATTTAAATGATGTTAAGCAATCTCACTTGGATTTTGAAAAAGGTAGTAATCAAGGCAAAAGAGTAATTGTTTTTTAGAAAATAAAAAGCCGCTTCCTCAGTTTTTTGACTGAAAAATCGGCTTTAATAAATTCATGAGTTCAGTATATCTGAGCTCTTTTTTAATATTTAATTTTCTTCATAACCATTGAGATGCTTTGACTTAAAATTCCAGGCATCAGTGATGACTTTTTGAACATCGTCATACTTTGGTTGCCACTTCAAAACAGTTCTAGCTTTAGTTGAGTCTGCAATCAAAGTACTTGGGTCGCCGGCACGTCTAGGACCAATTTTAGCAGGAATTTCTTTGCCAGTAGCTTTACGAGCAGCTTCCAAGATTTCTTTATTAGAGAAGCCATTGGATGAACCAAGATTGAAGACGTCGCTGTCATTGCCATCACGCAAGTATTCCATCGCTAGACGGTGAGCTTCAGCTAAATCTTCAACGTGGACGTAATCACGAACATTGGTACCATCTTTTGTGTCATAGTCGTCACCAAAAATCGTCAATTCGTCACGTTGTCCTGCAGCTACTTGAAGAACAACTGGAATCAAGTGAGTTTCTGGATTATGGTCTTCACCGATACTCCCATCAGGCTTAGCACCACCGACATTGAAGTATCTTAAGGCAACAAACTTGATGCCGTAAGCAACATCGCACCAGTGCATGATTTTTTCCATTGCTAACTTGCTTTCGCCATAAGGGTTAGTTGGAACTGTTGGATCAGTTTCCTTAATAGGAATTTGTTTTGGCTCTCCATAAGTTGCGGCAGTTGAGGAGAAGACAATATGCTTAGTTCCAAAATTGTGCATAACTTGCAAGAGTGAAATCATTCCATAAGTGTTGTTATCGAAGTATTTCAATGGATCCTTCATTGATTCAGGAACGATAGAAAAGGCCGCAAAATGAATGACATCAGTGATATCTTCATTTTGGAATAATTTAATCAAAAATTCTTTATCACGAACATCGCCTTGATAGAACTTGGCTTTTTCATTTATTGCTTGTTCGTGACCTGTTGATAGGTTATCTGCTACAATGACGTCGTATCCCATTTCACATAAGTGGTCGACAGTATGTGAACCGATATATCCGGCACCACCTAAAACAAGAATGCTCATAAAATTACCTCCAGATTCATTTATAGGTTTATTATAACTTACTTGACGAGTTTTAAAGGGAGTTAAATAATAGAAAAGTCGGAAAAATTTAAAACTTAACTTTTCTTTCGAGATAAGCTAGTATTAATTTATAATGCAAAATTCATTGAAATGGAATGAAAAAAATGAAGAAATTCTTTTCAATTTTTGGAACTGTCCTTTTACTTTTGATTGCATTAGTCTTGATTTTTAATCAGCCGATTAAAGAGTATGCGGTCAAACGAATCGCACAACGTAATTTAACAACTTTAACGGCAAAAAAAGCTAAGGCTAATTCCAAGAAGAGTGGACAGTTTGATTTTAGTAAGGTCAAACCAATTTCAGCTTCACAAGTTGCCAAAGCTTCAGTTAACAACGATGCAGCTGTGATTGGAAAAATGGCCGTTCCTTCAGTTGACCTTAAGCTACCAATCGTGGTTGGTTTAAGCGACAATGCGTTGTCAACTGGTGGTGGCACCATGAAAAAAAATCAAAAGATGGGTAAATCAAATTATGCACTGGCGGGTCATTATATGACTAATAAAGGTGCCTTGTTTTCACCCTTAGAAAATGCTCAAATTGGTGATTTAGCTTATATCACAAATATGAAACGAGTTTATACTTATAAGATTTATTATAAAAAAATTGTTCCCCCAACAGCGGTTTATTTATTGGATGATGTCAAAGATCAAAGTATTTTGACATTGATTACTTGTGCTGATGGAGGGACCAATCGCTGGGCTTTACAGGGGTCGTTAGTAAGCAGTAAACCAGCTAATAAAAAGACTCTAGCAGTATTTTCTTAAAGATAGCTGAAAAGTTTTGAAAATCGATTTACGAAATTAATAGTAAATGATCTTTCAAGGCTTTTTTTTTACGTTTGAAGATTGCTATAATTAGTAAGTTGTTAGTAGGTGATGGATTGACATTAATAAATTGGGAAAAGCGTAAAAATCCCACAAAAGAAGAAATAACTAAATTTGCTCAAGAGAAGAAACTGACACCTTTAGTTTCAGAGTTACTCTTAGAGCGTGATATCACAAAAACAGTCGACATCGAATCGTATTTGCACAGCAATGCGGATGAATTACAAGATCCCTTTGGCTTGCACGATATGGATAAAGCGCTAGATTTAATCGATCAAGCAGTTGAATCGCAAGCTAAAATTGCAATTTATGGCGATTACGATGCTGATGGCGTTACCAGTACCTCAATTATGAAATTGACTTTGCAAAAATTAGGCAACAAGCCGATTTTTTATATTCCTGACCGTTTTAAGGATGGCTACGGGCCTAATTTAGAACGTTATAAGTTTTTAGCTGACCAGGGCATCGATTTATTAATAACGGTCGACAACGGAGTTAGTGGAAAAGATGAAATCAAATACTTGAAGGATCGTGGCGTGAAGGTGATTGTGACGGACCACCATGATTTGCCAGAAGAATTGCCAGAAGCCGATGCAATCGTTCATCCAAGCATTCCAGGTTCTGAATACATCTGTCCATACTTATCAGGGGCTGGTGTGGCTTTTAAGATTGCTGACGCTCTGTTAGGAGACGAAGCATTGGAGCTGATTGACTTGGCTGCCATTGGTACTGTGGCTGATTCTGTGGCTTTAAAGGGCGAGAATCGGGTCATTGTAACTGAAGGTTTGAAACAGATGAAACAAAATCATCACGTCGGTCTCAGTGCAATGTTGAAAAAATGTAAAATTAAGGCTAGTTCTGTTAGTGAAGAAGATATTGGCTTTAAAATTGCTCCACGAATCAATGCTTTAGGACGTTTGGAGAATGCCTCATCTGGCGTTGAATTATTGACGACTGGGGATGCCTCCTTTGCCAAAGAAATCGTTGATGAAACAGAAGAGATTAATTCCAGACGTCAAGAATTAGTTGCCGCAGCTTTTGCTGATGCCCAGTCACAAATTGCTGACCAAAAAGATAACGGCGTCTTAGTATTAAAAGGCAATAATTGGCATCAGGGCGTTTTGGGAATCGTCGCTAGTAAGGCGATGGATCAAGAAAATAAGCCCGTCTTAGCCACGCAATTTGACGAGAACAGTCAAGTTATGAAAGGTTCTGGTCGCAGTCCTGAAGGATTCAATCTTTTTACAGCTCTAAATTCTCATCGAGATTTATTCACGAGTTTTGGGGGACATGCCCAAGCCTGTGGTTTTTCGATTGAAGAGAGTAAATTGGATGAATTAACGAAGCTAGTTCAAGCACAACCAAAGAAACAAGATTTTGATCCAAAGGCACCTATTGTTAAAAAGTATGACTTGGATTTAAAGGTCAGTGACTTGAACTTTGACTTAATAAAAGAGATTCAACAATTAGCTCCCTTTGGGATGGGTAATCCTAAACCCGTTTTGAAATTGAGCAATGTCAGTTTAGAACAAGCACGGTCAATTGGAAAAGATGCCACGCATTTGAAAACGATGGTGGCCGATAATGGTCATCAGGTTGGTGCAATCGGATTTTCGATGTTTAGTCAGTATCAAAATCTTAATTCTGATATTTGCGATGTTTACGGTGAACTGGGAATCAACGAATGGGCTGGACGAAAAAATCTCCAGTTAATGCTAGATGATTTTCAAGTTTCTCCAAAAGCTCAAAAGATTGGCGAATTGAAGAAAGTTTACTTGGATTATCGTAATAAACGTTTATCTGCTAGTGTTTTAGACCACTTCGATGACATTGTTTTCTTCAATGATGTTTACTATGAAGCAGCTAAGCGTTCTAACGTTAAGGCTAAATTGATTCACTACAATGAAAAGTGTGATGGGAATAATGTTTTGATTTATGACCGCCCACATAATTTGGACTTGTTCAAAGAATTTATTAAAAATAATAAGACGCAACACACAGCGCTATTTTTCCACACGGATTTGACGCAAAGATACTTGGAACCTGATATGGCAAAGATGAAAACGTTATTGAAATATTTATACTCCCATCCTGATATCAAAGCTGATGGCATGGATTTGGTCGCGAAATATTTAGAAATGCAAAAAAATGACGTTGATTTCTATTTAAAAGTGTTTTTTGAGTTAAATTTTGTTAAAATGGTAAATGGCTTTGTTGAAAAGGCTAATGCTTCACAACAACGCGAATTGATTGAATCTCCGACTTACTTGAAGAGATTGAAACGCAATGATGTAGAAAAAATATTAATTGAATCCAACTTTGACGATCTCTTGTCTTGGATAAGTGATTATGATTGCCATTGTTAGATTGAATGGGGAATTTAAAAAATGGATATTGATTTTAAGAAATATGTAGCTAATGTTCAAGATTTTCCAGAACCTGGTGTACTATTTCGAGATATTTCACCATTGATGGCTGATGGTAAAGCTTACGCTGCCGCAACTGATGAGATTGTTAAATATGCCAAGAGTCGTGGTGCAGAAATGATTGCTGGACCTGAAGCTCGAGGATTTATCGTAGGCTGCCCAGTTGCTTATAAGATGGGAATCGGTTTTGCACCTGCTCGTAAAAAGGGCAAGTTGCCTCGTGAAACCGTCTCAGTTACTTACGATCTAGAATATGGCCAAGGGTCTTTGTACATGCAAAAAGATGCAATCAAACCAGGTCAAAAAGTTTTAGTTGTTGATGATTTGATGGCAACTGGTGGCACATTGGCTGCAACAATCGATTTGATTGAGAAATTAGGCGGTATCGTAGTAGGTACGGCTTTCTTAATTGAATTAACGGATTTACACGGTCGTGATAAAATAAAAGGGTACGACATGTTTACTCTTATGCAATATTAATTTAAAATAGACTTGAAGCGATTCAAGCCTTATCTATGGAGAGTTGGCAGAGTGGTAATGCATCGGACTCGAAATCCGACGAACCCGTCTTATAACGGGCGCGCAGGTTCAAATCCTGTACTCTCCTTTATTAGAACAAAAGTTTTCATATATATGAATATAGGAATGCTGTTAAATCAGCATTCCTATTTTTGTATGAAATTTAAATTTTTTTAGCAATAAGGGTAGACATGGCCGTATCTTTTACACTTATAGTTTATCTTTCTATTTAGAACAAAGCTAAATATAAACCAACCAGTAGGGCAATGATATACATGCCTAATTTTCCAGATAATATTTTTGTGCCGAATTCTTTAGAATTACTGATAAAACCTACTATTGCTACGATGACTAAGAGTACTAACCCCCAACCTAGTAGTCTGATGATCATAAATAAATCTCCCTTTAATGTGGTTTCAGCTTTTAATGTCTTCAGATGTTGGACGTGTAATTTAAAAATAATACAATTTTGAGCCTTTACTAAATACTTGTTTAGTTTATAGAGAAAGTTTCTTACATATCTAAAATGACCCTTTGAGAGAGTTCGTTAGAACCCATAATCATTTTAGTTTAGGTAGTTTCTCTACCAATCAACTCGGTTTTTAGGAATAGATGGTTTCTTTTATGATTGCTACTTCGCAATAATTCCACAGCTGAATATCCTTCTTGAAACTTTGGCTGATTGATTGTTGTCAAAGATGGACTAATGATTTTGGATATTATTGTGTTGTCAAAACCAATAATAGAAACGTCTTCTGGAATTTTCAATTTGAATTTTCGTGCGGCTGATATAACAGCTGCCCCGAGTGTATCTGAAACACAGAAAAAAGCATTGGGACGATCAGAGGAATTTAACATTTGAGAAACTATTGGGTAGGCAATGTCATAACTTATTGAAGGCAGAGAAATACACCATTTAGGATTGAATAAAATGTTATGTTCTTTTAATGAACTTTTAAATCCTCGTAAACGTTCTTTAGAATACTTGAAGTCCGTTGGACCATTTAAAATGGCAATTTTATTCTTCCCAGAAAAAATCAGCTCATTAGTGGCTTTTTTAGCAGCTTCAAAGTCATCAACAGAAACGGAAGGAATATTCGATTCAATATTATATTCGCAACATTGAATAACTCTCGTATGTTTAGATAGCATATTTAATAAAGAGGTTGGCAATAGGTTTAACAAAATGATTCCATAAACATTTGAGGTATCTAAGAAATTGATGAATCCTTCGATGGTTTCTTTAGAAATTTCAGTTTGGTCGATAAGGATTCTAAAGTTGTTTGCAGTGGCAGAAGCTTTAGATCCTTCAAGTATTTCCGAGTAGAAGATATTTGTCAGCTCAGGAACATTTACAATAATTAAATCTTTTTTCTTATTATTTTTTATTGAATTAAATTTAAGATTATCAATTGCTTCATCAACTTTTTGAGCAGTATCAGTATTTACTTTAGAGCGATGATTTAAGACTCTGGAAACAGTGGAGGGCGAAACATTTGCTTCTTTTGCCACTTGGTAAGCATTAATTTTAGCCATTAATTTGACCTCCAAAAAAATTGCTAATTATTTCAAAAAATTTCATAAATTATAAATATCATAACATTGTGAAAAAACGGTTTCAATATCATATTAATACTGACTTTAACTTAACAATACATTTATAAGCTAAATGAAATATTTCAAGTTTTTCAGTAATTATTGAAATGTAAGCGGTTATAAAATAAGATTAATTTTGTTGAATTAAGAGAAAGTTGAGGAGAAAAATGGAGAAAAAAGTAATTAATGTTGGAATTATCGGGTGTGGTCGTATTGCTCAAACTAGACATATTCCAGAATATGCATCTAATGAGAATGCTAATATTGTTGGATATTTTGATTTTAATGAGGATCGTGCTAAAGAAATTGCAAAAAAATTTGGAGGCAAAGTTTATGCTTCAGTCGATCAAATGCTAGCAGATTCAAATATTGATGCTGTCAGCGTTTGTGTGACTAATTCCGCTCATGCATCTGTTTCTATCAAAGCATTAAATGCTGGGAAAAATGTTCTTTGCGAAAAGCCAATGGCAACAAGTCTTGAAGAAAGCGAGGCCATGGTTAAAGCAGCAGAAGATAATCACAAGACACTGATGATTGATCAAAATCAACGTTTTGCAAAATCGCATGTTTACGCTAAGAAACTCTTAAAAGAAGGTCAAATTGGAAAAGTTTTAACTTTTAAATCAAACTTCGGACATGGTGGCCCAGAAACATGGAGCGTTGATGGTGGTCCCAATACTTGGTTTTTCGATAAAAATAAGTCCAAATACGGTGCTATTTTTGATTTAGGAGTGCATAAGATTGATTTGATTCAATATCTTCTGGAGAGCACAGTCAAAGATGTTACAGCTAAATTGGCAACTTTAGATAAAAAAGATTCCCAAGGTAATTTAATTGGCGTGGACGATAATGCCATCAGTATTTATGAACTTGAAAATGGTGCTTTAGGGACTGTCACATCAAGTTGGACATATTATGGTGAAGAAGACAATTCTACTATTATTTATGGAACTAAAGGGATTATGAAAATTTATGATGACCCCAAATATTCAATCAAAGTAATTTTAAAGGACGGTGGAGAAATTTTATACAACATCGATCAGATTCAAACAAATAATAACCAAACTAAGTCAGGCGTAATGGATGAGTTTATTTCATCGTTAGTTGAAGACAGAGAACCCAGTTCAGATTCTGGCTCAGTAATCAATACAATGCGTGCAATTTTTGCAAGTATTGAATCAAGCAAAACAGGTAAGAATATTGTAATAAATAAAAATAATTAAAAATGAGGGATGAAGAATGGCTATTTTAATCGCATTAATTCCGTCGCTTTGTTGGGGATCCATTGGATTATTTTCTACAAAATTTGGAGGCAATTCGTCGCAACAAACCCTTGGTTTGACATTTGGCGGCTTGATCTTTGGACTTCTGACTTACTTTTTCTGGGTTATTCCACATGGTTACGTAATGAATAGCAAGATTATTATAATTGGTCTTATTTCGGGTATTTTATGGACCGTGGGACAAGGATTTCAATTTGTAGCTATCAAGTCTATGGGAGTCTCAAGAGCAGTTCCATTATCAATGACAAGTCAAATTGTCGGGAATGCATTACTTGGTGCTGCAATTTTAGGAGAATGGCAAACTGTTCAAACTTGGATTGTAGGCATCATCGGAATCATTTTAATTGTTATTGGTGCTTTTTGGATTCAAACAAAAGAAAAAAGTTACTCAGACTCAGAAAAGAGCAGTTCATTGAGCGGATATATTCCATTAATTTTTTCTACATTAGGATTTATGGGCTATTTTATTGCTCCTAAATTGCTTCAGCGTTGGCTCAATGTTTCCAGTGCTGTTATAAATGCGGATAATGGTGTTCAATACATGATTGCTATTATTTTTCCACAATCAATCGGGATGGTAATAGGCGGCTTCTTATTTGTATATTTGATTACGCATGAAACGAAGAACATGTTTGATATTTCGACGCTTAAAAATTGTATTACCGGGTTTATTTGGGCCATTGGTAATGTGGCATTATTTGTTTCTATTGCTAATCCTAATTTGGGCCAGGCTGTTTCATCAACTCTTAGTTCCTTAGGATTTATTGTTGGAGCCTTTGGTGGGATTTTTCTACTGCATGAAACAAAGACGCATCATCAAATGAAATTAATCACCGCTGGTACGGTGGTTGCAGTTTTAGGTGCTGTTGTAATGAGTAATTTAAGTTATTTTGCTCAAATTCTTTAATAGAAAGGAAATAATTATGAAATTTGGATTTTTAACTGGCTGTTTGAAAAATATGACTCTTGAGGAAAAAATGGAATATGCTCATAAGGTGGGTTTTACAGCATTAGATATCTCATGTTGGCCTAAGCAAAATTCCAGAGATTTTTCGGGTAGCGATATTGATGTTGAAAACTTAACAGATAAAGATGTAGAGACTTTAAAAGCAGCTCAAAAGAAATATAATATTAGTTTCTCTAGCTTGGCTTATTATGACAATATGCTAGATCCTAATCCAGATACTAGAAAAAAGTTTTCCAATCATTTAGTGGCTGTGATTAAAGCAGCTTCTCGATTAGGTACCCCTTTGGTCGGATGTTTTGTTGGAAAAGATCAAACCAAGTCTTTAACTGAAAACTTTGATGAATATGGAAAAATCTTTACAAAGTATGTAAAACTTGCTGAAGATAGCAATGTCAAATTAATGATAGAAAATTGTCCAATGCCTGGTTGGCAAGAAGACGGTTTACCAGCAACGATTTCATATTCTCCTGAACTATGGGATGAAATGTTTAGAAGAATTCCAAGCAAAAGTATTGGCTTAAATTTTGATCCATCTCATCTTGACTGGCTTCACATTGATTATCTTCAAGCATTACGAGATTATAAAGATAGAATTTTTCACATTGATGCAAAAGATATGATTGTCGACGAGAATAAATTTTCTTATTATGGAATTTATGGCAAAAAATTAAATAGAACTCAACCAGAAGATTTAGGATTCTGGACACCGGTTATTCCAGGATTAGGTGATATTAATTGGTCTCAATTTTATGATGTTATGAAGGAAATTGGATTTGATGGTTGTTTCAGTATTGAACACGAAGATAGAAGATTTGCAGCAAATAATGCTGAAGTTGAAAAAGGATTAGAATACTCGTTCAATCACCTAAATCCAATAATTCATGATTTTGTTGAAAAGTAGTTTTGAGGATTTGATCTTTTTTTAGATGTACTATTAGATATAAATAAGCACAGATAAGGTAAAAAACTTATCTGTGCTTATTTGAATATACCGATTAAAAAACTTTAGAAAGGCTTATATTTTTCCGATTAATAACCGTATTGATTTGATGGATCACCATTAGAATTTAATGAGCCATTTTCCATTTGCTGTTGAGTCTGTTTTTCTCCAAATGTCTTCATGTTATCAGGAGTACTTTGTAAAGCCTGTAATGTAGACATACCTTGTTGCGTTTTGTAAAGAGCAGGAGATACGCCATATTTGTTAACAAAACCACTCAAAGTGTTTTCATCATAAGAAATATTACTATCATTTGTTTGTTGGGACTGAGATGGTGCAGCACTTTGCTGAGTTTGCTGCTGACTTTGTTGGGTGCTGTTATTTGATGAGTACGATGATTGTGAAGATTGGTTAGGTACTTGTCCTTGTGACTGCTGATTGTTATTTATTGGCTGTTTGCTAGCCGTTTGATTCGTATTTTGAGAATCGTTTTTAGATTGATTTTTGTCCGTAGATTCCTTTGATGTTTTTTCTTTGGTAGGAGAAACTTTCTTTTTATTATTGGTTTTCTTCTTTTTTGAAATTAAAGAAGATTTATTTTCCTTTTTGTTAGAAGAAGCAGTTGATTTATTATTTGAACATGCTCCAAGTGATAAGACAGTAGTTATCAGAATCAGTGAACTAATTAATCGTTTCATTTTCTTCTCTCCATTTCTTCCTAAAATATATTGTTTTTATTTTTAAGAATTGGAATTAAATGATTATCGAAAATTACAAGAACAAGTTAGCCACTTGTCCAAAAATAAATACGAAATATATCAGTACCAGAAAAGTACATTTCTAAACTCCACAGAAACTAGTGAATAGTTCCCGTGGAGTTTTGTAGTTTA